>JASFYV010000291.1:0-5300 GCA_045046925.1 Candidatus Marithrix sp.
TTATATTTCTTACACTAAAAACATGGCATTATAACAAATTTATAACTTATTGATAAATATTTAAAATAGTTGGCATGGGTATGGTAGGTAGTTACAAAAACCTTAAAATAGGGTTTTGTAAGGGTTTGATATTGCTAAATTCAATTAAATCAAACTCAGGTTTTTAGCTGAGTTGCATTTAATTAGATATTGTAACAACAAGTCTTTACGCCTATTGAGCTTCCTGCTTTCAAAACTGTCCGAAGTATTGAAGGATATGATAGCTAAAAAATGGATAATCCTAAATAAATATGCCTAGCTTGATTTACTTAAAATTATAAGTCAAGTAAGCATTAACTTTTTAAAGGAAATTATTTTGGCAACTAATGAAGGGAGAGTTTATTTCGCTTTGGATGGAGATGATTTTAATCCTGATGATGTAACTCATTTATTGGATATTGAACCAACTTTTATTGTGAGAAAATGGTCAAAAATTCCTAATAGAATTCCAGTAAAAAGCTCTTGGGAACTTTCAACAGACAATGTTGTTAATAATTTTATTGATGTCTTTTCCATGGCTGATTCAATTATAGAAATATTGAAACCTAAAAAGCAAAAGATTATACAAGCTATCGAAAAATTTTCTCTAAGACCAAGGCTAGAAGTTGTATTGTGGTTTTCTATAAATGAAGAACATTCAACTCCAGCAATAGGTTTTGAAGCAAATACAATTAAATTTTTAGGCGATATAAATGCTTTTATTGATATTGATACATATAAACATTAAAAACTTATATAAAATAGAGGACTGTAAGTGCATATAACAATTTTTGGCTCTGGTTATGTTGGTTTAGTGACTGGAGTTTGTTTTGCCGATATGGGTAATCATGTTTTATGTGTGGATACCAATGCAGAAAAAGTGGCTATGTTAAAACGTGGTGAAGTACCAATTCATGAGGTTGGTTTACAGTCATTATTAAAAACTAATCTAGCTACTGGCAGAATTAAATTCACTACTAATATCGCAGAAGCCGTAGCTCATGGTGAAATTCAATGTATTGCAGTGGGAACTCCATCAGATGAAGATGGTTCGGCCGATTTGCAATATGTGTTGCAAGTTGCAGCCACTATTGGTCAACATATGAATGGTTATAAACTGATTATGGATAAATCAACAGTGCCAGTTGGGACTGCTGATAAGGTTCGAGCAACTATTCAAGAAGTTTTGGATAAACGGGATATACAACATGAATTTGATGTGGTTTCTAATCCAGAATTTTTAAAAGAAGGTGCTGCTATTGCGGATTTTATGAAACCAGATCGAATTATAATTGGTACTGATGAACAACGTTCTGCTGATCTAATGCGGGAACTATATGCTCCATTTAATCGTAATCGAGATAGATTGATGATTATGGATATTCGTTCTGCGGAATTAACTAAATATGCTGCTAATTCATTACTAGCAACCAAAATTAGTTTTATGAATGAAATAGCTCAGATTGCTGAACAAGTTGGAGCTGATATAGAACAAGTACGGCTGGGAATTGGTTCTGACCCTAGGATTGGTTTTGAATTTATTTATCCTGGAATCGGTTATGGTGGAAGTTGTTTTCCTAAAGATATAAAAGCATTAATAAGTATTTCTAAACAAGTTGGAACTGAAGCTCAAATTTTAATCGCAGTTGAAAGAGTAAATCAACAACAACAACAAGTATTATTCCAAAAGATTAACCAACATTTTAAAGGTCAATTACAAGGTAAACGGTTTGCATTATGGGGTTTAGCATTTAAACCTAATACTGATGATATGCGGGAAGCTCCAAGTCGTAAATTAATGGAAGAATTATGGCAACATGGTGCTATCGTGCAAGCTTATGATCCAAAAGCTATGGCAGAAGCTCGACGTATTTATGGCTCACGTCCTGATTTAATATTTTGTGATACTCCAGAAGCTACATTAGAAAATGCTGATTCTTTAATTATAGTTACTGAATGGAAATTGTTCCGTAGCCCAGATTTTGAGTTAATTAAATCCAAACTAAAACAGGCAATTATATTTGATGGACGTAATTTATATGAACCACATAGGATGGCACAATTAGGTTTTACCTATTATGCGATAGGACGTAAATTTGTACCATCAGTTTAATTAACGGTATTATGGCAATAATGTAGTTGGAATGATTTATGCTGTAGATTTATACAGACCATGATATAAATTTATTTGAGTTTACAAAGTTATGACTACTAAGAATACTGATACTAAACGAATCACTAAAACAACATTAAATCAACTTGCTAAAAGTATTTATGGTACAAGTGTTTATTGTGAACATATCCGTTCTATGAGACGTGGATGGTATCTCTACAATGCTGATAAAATGACATTTATTGGCATGAATGCAAATGAAGCTTTTAATTATTTAGAAACTAAACAAGTTCCTATCCCTGCCACAACTAATCCTGAAAAAATGCTAGATATACTGGCTGAAAAATTTTCACATTGTATATTCAAAGATACAACTAAAATACGCCCTTTACAAAGATATATCCACAAAAAAATTTATGCTGCTTTGGATAAAAAATATAGTAAAGAGGAAATATTAGCAGCACTCGTATTATATACTCAATCAACTGCTTACTGTGAACAATTAGCTAAAGGTGGTGATAGAATTAATTTAGCTGGCGATCCTTGTGAAACTATATCTCAGTTACATCAAGCTGACGCTCAAGCTAGGTTCGCTGGTGAACAACCAATGCGTTCAACTAAAAAGAAGAAAGTAAAGCAATCTAAAGTACCATTAGTTATTCCAGAACTTGACGATTTAATTGTTGGTAAGATGGAAATATGCGTTAAAATAAGCGAGTTACCTGCTGATTCTAAAACTCTTAGAAATGGTTGGGAAGAATTTGTTATTGATGCAAATGGTGAGATGGTAAAAATTACTATACGTCCCAGAACTTGGAAAAAATTACAAACAGCTTTACATGAATTTCCGATGTGGGTAGCACATATTAGAGGTAAAAGAGGCAATCATATTAAAGGTGGTTTTGAATTACTAACTCCAGGCATGCAAATATTTGAAAAACATCCAAAAACGTAATCAAATAATTTGATACAGCTGATGGTGGGCGATTTGCCTACCTAGCAACTGGTAAATAAATAGTAAATGTACTACCTCTATTCAACTCACTTTCTACTGCAATACTTCCTCCTAATAATTCACAAAACTGTTTGGTAATAGTAAGTCCCAAACCAGTACCACCATATTTACGAGTAGTTGAATCATCTGCTTGAGTGAAAGCGTTAAACAATCTATTCATTTGTTCTTGGCTCATTCCAGTACCATTATCGCTGACTTTAATTACTATCCAGTTTTTTTCAGCTAGTTGCTTACTATTTATTGATAATAATATTTCACTGTTGTGCGAGAATTTATTTGCATTGCTGAGTAAATTAATTATACATTGACGAAATTTAACCAAATCGGAATGAATATTAGTATGATAATTACACTCTATTTTAAGAACATTATTATTTTCAGCTATTATAGTTCTCATCATAGTAGCAATTTCTTTCGTAATACTATCACAGCTAAAATCTTCTAAATATACTGTAATTTTACCAGCTTCAATTTTAGAAACGTCTAAAATATTACTAATTAAATCTAATAGATGTTTACCAGCTTTATCAATTTTAGTTAAATCATCTGCACAATTTTCATACATTGAATCTAGTAAATCTTCTTGGATAATTCCTGTATAACCCAGAATAGCATTGATAGGAGTTCTTAATTCATGACTCATATTGGCTAAAAAACGACTTTTAGCCTTATTAGCAATTTTAGCATTTTCTATTGCTGCTTTGGCTTGCATATGTGCTATGGTTAATTCATTGGTACGTTTTTCTAGTTCTTGAACTTTTTTGGCTAGTGTATAATTAAATTTCTGGGTTTTTAAACTGGTTATCCCTTTAAGTAAATCAATTAAAGTTCCCATTCCATAGTATTTATTCTCTATAGTTATTATAAAATCCTGCACTGTGGGAAGCATATTTTGCGTAATATACTGACTGGCCTTTTCAATTGAAAGTTCATGATCAATAATTAACGGAGTTATATCCATAAACTTGCTAATTGGTTTTTTGCCATGTAAATCCCTCCCATATTTACTTAAAAATATATCCATAAGTTGATAACGATAAGCAATACCAACTGGCTTATTATCTTCTATTACTGGTAAAGATTGTAAATCATGATTATTAAAAAATTCATGACCAACTTGTTCCACTGTATTATTTGGATGCACAGTATTACGTGGTACCATTAAAGAAGCAATAGTATAATCTCCATCTTGTTGTATAATCATATCAGTAGGGTTCATATAAATCCTATTCGCCTAGAAATGTATATATTGTAAGAATATAATATGACAATATTACGACAGGACTATTAAACTTTAGTAAAATATTTTCATGTTTAAAATAAAGTTTTACGCCACCTAATCATTTTCCATTAAAGACTAAACTTTACTGGCTAGTTTTTTGAATTACGTAAGCTCTTTGCGTAATATTAGTTAATCAGATAAAGTGTTTAAAATATTATTAATAGATTCATTTTCAAGAATATTTTCTGTTATTATAATTAATCCTTGAGCAGTAATTTTATCTTCTCCTTTGGGATTACAATGTACTTCATTAGTATTTGAAATATACGCTACTGCTATACCAACATTTGATTTTACTAAACTATATACAATATTCGCCCATTCCTTATTATTGATAACAACTTCTACTCGTTGGTATTTATTATCTTTGTTATTAAACATTTGCTCTATAATTTTTTCCGAACCAGGAGCTCGTATTGGCCGTAAGATAATATTTGCCCCAGCTTGTTGTAAACGATTTCTATTAACATCATCAACACATTCTGCTATTATAGTAGCTGTCTGATTAAAATCTCTAACTCGATGTAATACGTCAAAAGTGTTACCATCTGATAACTGTTCATGATGCTTACAAGCCATTATTATAATTATGGTTGCAGTAGCAATATTGACAGCTTTTAAATCTTCAATTTGATTACCTTTGCCATAGTAATGAGTAATATTAAGCTATTGTAAAGATTCTGGTAATCCATTTTGAAAATCTTTAGTAAGTAATTGAATATTATGATTTTTATATTCTTCAGTATGTTTAAATTCAGTGATTAATCTTTCATAATATAAAGTTGGTATATGATCTTCATTATATGAAATAAGCACAATATGGTTATTCATATTCTATCTCCATTCGCCTTTAAGTTGTTTTCTACTTCTTA
>JASFYV010000292.1:0-24291 GCA_045046925.1 Candidatus Marithrix sp.
TTTTGCACAACGCATTCACGAAAATCTATATATTTTTGCCATAATCACAATAGTATAACATCAAAAATACAATCTTTCAATTTAAATTGTACTATAGTAGTCTCGCTAAGAAACAAGGCTATGTGGAGTAATCATTACCGTGCTAAACTCGTGTTTGGATTATAATTTTAATACGGTCGCCCACTTAATTATTCCTATCAGCTTGACACTAAACATGTTATCAACTTATAATAAAAAAGCTACAATCAATACTAAACTGACTGATGTGTGTAACATGATAGTATTTTTAATAGCTGGGATAAGGGAAATTGGCTTATCATAATAATTATACAATCCTTTGATTGCAAAAAAACCTAATGGTAATACAAGTAAACTAATTAAACTGAATAAAGGTAGGCTATTAAATATTACTCCAATAACTATTATAAAAAAGCTTAATCCTATTAAGATAGAATAAATAGATCGAGCAGATATTAGTCCTAAACGCACTACTAAATTATTTTTTCCAGCTTGTTTATCTGCATTATAATCGGGAAATTCATTAATATATAGAATCGCTGTCACTAAACAAGCTAAAGGTAATGATGCAATAACTACAATCCAACTTAAAGTTTGAGTTTGTACATAATAAGCTCCCAATACGGCTAATATTCCAAAATTACAACCGATTAATAATTCTCCTAAGCCTTTATCAATAAATGAAAATGGTGGAGCTGAATAGAAATAGCCGGATAATATACCAAAAATTCCTATCCATAATAATGGTAATCCTTTCATTGCCACTAAAAAAGAACCAATAAGAATTGTTACTAAAATTAAAATTAATCCAAACCAATATGTCTCTATTACAGTTAAGATTCCATTCTGAATCATACGACTACCACCGGCAAATGGAGTGAGTGGAGAATGATTAAATTCATCAGTTTGATTTAAATGGTCAAAGTAATCATTAAGTACATTAATACCAGCATGAGCAAATATACCTGCTAATAGTGATAAAACCAAGTAAATTGGTGAAAATATCCCTTGTAAATGCCAAGCAATAGCAGTACCCAACAAAATTGGTAAAATAATAACCGTAAAGAATTGAGGCCGAGTTGCCTTGACCCAGATTGTTAGATTTTTCATTGTAGATTTTTCTTAAATTTTTAAATACCTCCAATAATATACTATTTATACCTAGGAAAACAAATGACACATGTAACCGTAGAAGATTGTTTAAAATATGTTGATAATCGGTTTGATTTAGTTCTATTAGCTAGTAAACGTGCTCGGCAGATTGCTATGGGTGCAACTCCATTAGTTCCAGCAAATGATAATAAACCAACTGTAATAGCATTACGAGAAATTGCTGAAGGCAAAATCAATGCAGATAATTTTGATAAACTTTTGGAAGAACAATCATTTAAACCTATAAATTAATGTCTCTAATTGTTAATTAACTTACGCAGATAGCAATTGAGTCTACTCCTATTTAAAAATTCATTACCCATTAAAACTTTGCTAATACTTATTTCTAAATTAATATGCCGCAGGTCTTAGTCAATCCTCCAACTAAAATATTCATTAGCGATTTATGTGAATTACTAGATAAATATCTTGATACTTCGCAGGTCAAGGAGGTTTATCGTGCTTATTTATTCAGTGCTGAAGCTCATAATGGTCAAGTGCGTAAATCAGGTGAAGCTTATATTTTTCATCCGGTTGCAGCAACTTATATTTTGGCAGAGATGCATAGTGATACTCAAACTTTATGTGCAGCAATGTTGCATGATGTTATTGAAGATACTGGTATTACCAAAGAAAAATTAGCAATAGAATTTGGTAAACAAGTTGCTGAGTTAGTTGATGGTGTTAGCAAGTTATCAACTGTTGAATTTAAAACTCGTGAACATGCTCAAGCGGAAAATTTCCGTAAAATGTTATTGGCAATGAATCGTGATATTCGAGTCATAATAGTTAAACTTGCTGATCGCTTGCATAATATGCGAACTTTAGGAGCAATGCGACTTGCTGCAAGACGACGTATTGCTAGAGAAACCTTAGAAATATATGCTCCTATTGCCAATCGTTTAGGAATTAATATCATCCAAGCTGAATTGGAAGAGCTTAGTTTTGCGGCTTTATACCCTAAACGTTATCAAATTCTATCTTATCGACTGCAAAAAATTCATAATCAACGTTCTGCAACTTTCAACACTATTAAAATATCTATTGAAAAACAGTTAGCTAAATATACTGTTAAGGCTGAAGTTTATAAACGTAAACGCAATCCGTATCGCATTTATTTTAATATGTGTAACAAGAAAAAGTCTTCTTCACCTAACAAAACTTTTTTGCAGTTAATGAATATTTGTGCATTACGAATTATCGTTGATAATAAAGCAGATTGTTATCTTGCTCTCGGAGCAGTACATAGTTTATATAAACCGATATTTGAGTATTTTAAAGATTATATTGCGATACCCAAAAGTAACGGTTATCAATCTATCCATACTTTATTGTTTGGTTCACACGGCATGTTGATTGAAACTCAAATCCGTACTGTTGAAATGCACAAATTATCAGAAACTGGGATTACAACCTATGGTTTAGAACATTTTAGCAATAAAAATAATTATCAAAATCCTTCTTATCAAAGAGCCAGCGAATGGTTGCGGGAATTATTAGAAATACGAGCAAGTGATTCCATAGAATTTTTAGAACATGTAAAAACTGACTTATTTCCAGAGGAAGTATATGTATTTACTCCTAAAGGAGAGATTATGCAGATTCTTAAAGATGCAACCGCTATTGACTTTGCATATGCGATTCATACTGATATTGGTAATAAATGTGTGTCTGCTAAAATTGATGGTCAGTATGTTCCTCTATCAACTCAACTTTCCAGTGGGCAAACAGTAGAAGTATTTACTGCTAAATGGGCTAGGCCTAATCCAAGCTGGTTGAATTTTGCAGTTAGTGCTAAAGCCCGTAGTCACATCAGACATTTTTTAAAAAACCTCCAGCATGATGAAGCAATCCGCCTAGGCAGGCATATGTTGGACAAAGAATTAACAGCTTATTCCTTACATGTAGATAATTTTAATGAAGAACAAATTACTAGTTTATTAAAAGTTTTTAAATGTAAGAGTATGGATATTTTATTGGCTGAAATTGGATTTGGCAACTGTATGGCTTTAATTGTAGCTCGTCAATTTGATCCAACTCCTTCATTACCAACAGAAACTAATAAACCTAAACCATTAATTATCAAAAGTACTGAAAACATTGTTGTAAATTTTGCTAATTGTTGCCATCCAATTCCAGGAGATCATATAATTGGTTTTATTAGTGCTGGTAAGGGAATTGTGATCCATATTGCTGCATGTAAACAAGTTATCCAATATAAAGTTGAAAAATTACAACCAGTTGAATGGGAAGCTGGCATTGAAGGAGAATTTTTAGTTGATATTCAAATTGAAGTAAATGATCAACAAGGGATTTTAGCAAATGTAGCAACCTGTATCACCAATATGAAGAGTAATATTGAACATGTTGCTAATGAAAATAATGATGGTCGCAGTATTCTTAAATTTTGTATTTCGGTAAAAAATCGTTACCATCTTGCTGCTATTATGCGTCATATTAAACGTTTAAGTAACGTTACTCGTGTATATCGTAGCAAAGGAGTTTAGTATAATTCTTAATTATGAATTATGAATGCTTAATTCTTATATTAAATTCAACCGCAATTTTTTATTTGGTATTTTTGTAATTTATTCAATAACACCATATAATTTATATGATAAATCTTTTATTAAAACTGTTACTTATAGGTAATCTTATATGAGACTTGTAATTCCAAATTTTAGCTCCATACTCTAGCATCCTAACTTTAAAATTAATCAATATGAAACTATTTTTCGATTTTTTACCTATTTTATTATTTTTCGTTGCCTATAAAGTTTATGATATTTACATTGCGACGGCAGTGATAATTGTTGCAACAGTTATTCAAGTTGGTTGGCATTGGTTTAAAAATGGTAAAGTTGAGAACATGCACCTTATAACATTAGTATTAGTTCTGGTGCTTGGTGGTTTGACTTTATTATTGCAAGATGAAAATTTTATTAAATGGAAGCCAACTATTGTTAACTGGGCCTTTGCATTAGCATTTCTTGTTAGTCAATTTATTGGGAAGAAAAATTTACTTCAACGCATGCTAGATAAACAAATTACGGTTTCTTCTAATAAAATTTGGACAAATTTAAACTTTGCTTGGATAGCTTTTTTCATTGTAATAGGAGTCGTAAATTTATTTGTAGCCTTCAATTTTGATACTAATACTTGGGTAAATTTCAAACTGTTTGGTATGTTAGGTTTGACTTTAGTATTTGTAATTGGTCAAAGTTTTTACCTAACTCGCTATATCGTGATTGATGATGAATCTAAAAAAGATATTTAGTTCTGAAGAAATTGGCTTATTATTAGAAGCATTACAATTTGCAACTGTAAAGCATCGCCATCAACGACGCAAAAATAGTGAAGCAGTTCCTTATATAAATCATCCCATTGAGGTAGCAACAACTTTGTGGAAAGTGGGTGGAATACGGGAAATAACTACGCTGATGGCAGCTTTATTACATGATACATTGGAAGATACTGATGCGACTGAACAGGAAATATTAGCACAGTTTGGAGATAAAGTTTTACATTTAGTACAAGAAGTTACCGATGATAAAAGCCTGTCTAAACAGCAACGAAAATTAAAACAAATTGAAACCGCTCCTTTTAAATCTATCGCTGCCAAACAAATTAAACTAGCTGATAAAATTTGTAATATTTATGATATTGCTTATTCTCCACCTTGTGATTGGTCATTAGAACGTAGACAAGAATACTTAGATTGGACTATGAAAGTAATAGCTGGTTTACGTGGCACAAATTCAGCGCTAGAAACTCATTATGATACCATCTTATCTCAAGCCCGAGCTACTATTGTACAATTGAATACCTAAGCATGAGTTACCCATCTATTCCTTTTACCTTTGCTAAACGGCACGGCATAATATTTTCCCAACCTAATACCATATATCATCGCCCAGATATAACTCAACAAATATTAATTGAAGTAAGACGTTTCCTAGACGTACCATTATCTTTCCAAGCAATTTCTCAAGAACAATTCGATCTATTACTCATCAAAAATTATGAAGCAACTTCCAGCCAGATGATGGAAGGTTTGGGTGATGAACTAGATTTATCTCAGGTGGCAAAACAACTTGCTGAACCAGAAGACCTATTAGAAACTGCGGATGATGCTCCAATAATTCGTTTGATTAATGCTTTGTTATCAGAAGCGATTAAGGAAAATGCTTCCGACATTCATATCGAACCATTTGAAACTAGGTTAGTGGTAAGATTTCGTACTGATGGTATGTTGCGAGAGATATTACAACCTAGACGAGTCTTAGCTCCACTACTAATTTCTCGTATTAAAGTTATGGCTAAGTTAGATATTGCTGAGAAACGCTTGCCACAAGATGGTAGAATCTCACTGCGGATTGCTGGCCGGGCAGTTGATGTGCGAGTATCTACCATTCCGTCTGGACATGGAGAAAGGGTAGTTTTACGATTATTGGATAAACAAGCTGGTCGTTTAGATTTACAGCAAATTGGCATGTCAACAGATATATTAGTTCATTTACGAAATATATTGGAAAAAGTTTATGGCGTGCTTATGGTAACTGGCCCTACTGGTTCTGGTAAAACTACTAGTTTATATGGCATGTTGAATTATCTAAATGATCATAGCCGTAATATTATGACGGTGGAAGACCCGATAGAGTACTATTTAGATGGCATTGCCCAAACTCAGGTTAATACTAAAGTTAATATGACCTTTGCTCGTGGTTTGCGGGCTATTTTGCGTCAAGACCCGGATGTGGTAATGGTTGGAGAAATTAGAGATGTAGAAACAGCTCAGATTGCTATTCAAGCGAGTCTTACTGGACATTTGGTTTTATCTACTTTGCACACTAACACTGCCATTGGTGCTATTACTAGGCTGAGGGATATGGGTATTGAACCATTTTTATTAGCTTCTAGTATTATCGGTTTAATGTCTCAGCGTTTAATTCGTTTATTATGCCAACATTGTAAACAGGTTTATGTCCCAAATGCAGTGGAAATGCGTGAATTAAAATTGACGACAGCTCCTGAATTATATAAAGCTCAAGGCTGTTCTAATTGCAATTCAATTGGTTATCGAGGCCGTACAGGGATTTATGAGTTGGTTAGCATAGATAGTACCTTACGCAATATGATTCATGATAGCGTTGGTCAACATGAATTAGAAAATTATGTCAATGCTCAATCTATTTATCAAGATGCTATTAAACGCTTACTAGCTGGGGATACTACAGTCGATGAGTTATTGCGGGTTATAAAAGATAGATAATTGGAATAAGTTTAGTAAATTGTAGGATAAATATTTTTTAAGATACCTAATCTACAAAGTACTAAAATTTAAATTCTAATCTAAAGTTCTTACAAATAATGTAGATTCACAATTAGGACAAGATGGAATATAATCTGGTTTTTTAAAGTTTATTGCTTTATGGCAGTTGGCACAGTACAATGTCCCTAAACCTGTTATTTCCCCAGTATGCCATTCCATTGCTTGATGAGCTCTTTCTGCAAGATTATCTAGTTCTAATAGAGACTGATCTACCATCAAACTGAACATATTTAATAACTGTTCCTCAACAAGTTCTAGGTCAAATCTTATCCAATCTACTAAAGCTTGTTCAGTAGAAACAATAAATTTAGCCGCATCTTGTAAATCTCGCAATAAATAATCACCAATATTTTCTGCTTCATCACGGCTAAGTTCTTTAAGATCAATAGCTGTTTCAATAGCAGTATCAATCCGTTGTCTCAATGTATCATTTTTAGCTGCTTCAGCCCGAGACAACATTTTTTGATATGCTGGAGCTAAGTTTTGGTTTTCTTTCATGTGAATTTCATCCGGTTTAGAATGGTATTTTTACACTTAATTCAAAATGTACTCCATCATCTTGCAGGTCTTTATCATCTGGTTCTTGTACATCACGCAACGCATGTCCCCAATAAATCTGGGCATTTACAAAACGACTAGGACTCCAACGCAAACCTAACCCAACACTGGAAATATTCTTTGGATCAGGAGTATCAATATCAGTGTTCCAAGAGCGACCATAATCAATAAACGGAGCTATTTGTATTTCACCATCTTCTGGAGTTTTACTAATATATTTAACAGGTAATTTAGTAACTGGAATTCTCCATTCCAACGAACTAATCACACCATTATCCCGAGTAAGAAAGTTTTCTCGATAACCACGCACAGTAGTAGCACCACCAATAGATAATTTTTCTAATGGCAATAAGTCTTCTTTAGCCCACTGGAAATCAGTCCTAAATATAATTTGACTTCTTTTTAATCTATCAAATTTCAAAACATCAAAATTCAGCCGTCGAACATATTGAAATTGGCCTAACCAAGTAAAAAATTTGCTATCTGGTAAACCGTCTTCATTAATAGTTGAATCAAATGCGTCTATTCCAAAATTAAAACTGGAACGAGCTGCAATTACATCATAAGGACTACGTTTAATCCAATCTTGTGAGAAACGTATTACTGATAACTTACTTTTGCCATCTTCCCCAACCCCAGGAGAAAATGAGAACGGCATAGGTATTTCAGGTCCTAAAAAAGTTTGACTAGTCCGTTTTTCTACTCTTAAGGATAAATCTAAGGATTGTGATGGCTTTTTAAACATTGCTAAGGAATGGCGTAAAGTCATTGCAAAAGTCTTAGCTTCACTCTCAATATTTAACATACTGAAAGGATATTCAACAACTTCAGCATCACTGCGATCTGCATTTATAGATAACCAAGTGTTATGGGCTAGCGGAAACTCATAACGTACAGAATAATCATCTAAACCTTTAGTTAGACCGTAACGAAAATAAAATGAATCACCAAATCCTTCTCCAAATAACCCTGTTACATTGCGATGATTCAATTCAAGCTGACCTCTATAGGAACCTACACTTGGAGAACGATGATTATTAAAGGTAAAAATAGCATCATAAAAAGTAGCTTCTTTTACATTTAATTTTAAAATACCTTCCCCTAGTTTAACTCCTGGACCTAATTCTGCGTTAATTTGACTTAATCGTTGATCCTGTTGTAAAATTTGCAGACGTTCTTGTAATTTATCAATATCAAGAACCGTACCTTCATTATCTTGCAATCTATCTGTTATATAAGATTTTCTTAATCTCTCATTACCAGAAACTTCTATTTTAGATAATTTACCTTCAATAATTTTAATAGTTATAATGCCATCTGACACTTGTTGGTCTGGAATAATTGCTCCAGAATTTATATAACCATTTTTGACATAATGAGTAGTTATTTCATTTTTAAATCTTTGTAACTGTTCAGCAGTAATTGTTTTATTCTGATAATTTTGAGCCATTTCAGTAAGTTTAGCATCAGTGACTTTGCTATTGCCTTCAAATATAAACTTCTTAACTTCGATATGAGCCATAGAAGAAAGCTGTTTATCATCCTGAGTAATAGGTGGTAATTCAGGTAATGACGGTAATTCTAAAATAGGTTCTGATTCTGGCAATATTTTTGCGTCAAGCCTATTTAAAGGTTGTTCTAATCTTTCACCAACACCTACTGCTAATACATTTAGGGGTAATAATATTAAGCTCAAAATGAGCATAGATTTTTTGGATCGCAAAATAATTTACCTCTGTTATTAAATAATTTACCTGATAATAATAGAACAAATACTCTGTATCTGTCAATTATCTATTTTATAATAAAAGCTATTTTTTATCGAGAGCTTCGATTCCTTCCCAATTTTCGGGAATTCCTTCTTCAAAATAATATTTACAACGTTCTAAGTAAAAAGTAGCAGCTTTATCTTGTGGTAATTCTAACAAAATATCTTGAAAATATATAAATGCTTGCTTAAATTGCTTACAATAATATGCTTCAATTGCTTGTTTAAATAATGAGCCAAGAGCAATTTTCTTATCTCTAATTTCCTCTGATTCTGAATCTATAATTTCCAATACTTTTACTGCAGATTGTTTACCTTTTACTCTAACTTTACCAAGAAAACGATAATTATACTGATTTGGGTTTGACAATTTATTTAATACGTCACCACTTATAAGTGTTGATGCCCCATATAATTTAGTCAATCCTTCTAAGCGTGAGGCTAAATTTACGGCATCGGAAATAACAGTACCTTCCATTCGTTTCTTTTCACCTATAGTACCTAACATTAAACTGCCGATATGCAATCCAATACCAATATTAATCTCTTGTTTAGCTTGTTGTTTTCTCTCTTGATTAAATAGGACTAATTGTCGATGAATTTCTATTGAAGCTTGTACAGCATCATCAACTTTTTCTGGAAATAAAGCCATAATAGCATCTCCAATATATTTATCGATAAATCCATTATATTTACGAATGATTGGACTAACCCGGCCTAAATAATCGTTAATAAAGTCAAAATTTTCTTTTGGAGACATACTTTCTGATAAGGTGGTAAATGACCTAATATCTGCAAATAGTACTGTCATTTCTTTCTGCACGTGATCTCCAAGCCGAACATCAACGATGCTATCTTTTTCCAATAATTTTAAAAATTCTAATGGCACAAAGTTACTATATGCAATATTTACCAATGATAATTGCACATGAGTTCTAATTCTGGTAATTAATTCTCCTTTGGAAAATGGTTTAGTAAGGTAATCATTAGCACCTGATTGCATTCCTTCAACTAAATCTGAGACTTGATTATTAGCGGTTAACATTATAATAGGTAGTAGATTAGGTGGATGGGTCTCTCGAATAATTCGACAAACTTCAAATCCTGACATCTTAGGCATCATAATGTCTAATAAAATTATCGCAAATGATGTGCCGCTATTGACAGCATCCAATGCTTCTTGACCATTATTAGCCCGAGTAATTGCATAATTTTCTATACGTAATTGATTTTCTAGTACTTGTAAGTTGATTGGATCATCATCTACAATTAAAACATGTAACGACTCATAGCCAGACATTATCTGAGAATTTATAATAGCAGCATTTTCTTCTTCATTTTCTTCTTCTATATCAATGATTTGTCTTGAATGATGAACAGCGTTTAACATGCTAGTCATATTGTTGCTGTCGACCTGTTCAGAATCAGACAGTGGTAAAGTAAAACTTACAGTAGTACCAATATCAATTATTGATTCAATATTTATTTCTCCACCATGTAGTTCAATTAATTGTTTGGTAATAGATAAACCTAATCCAGTGCCACCAAATTCTCTAGCAATTGAACCATCAACTTGTTCAAATGGATTAAATACTGTTTTTAATTTATCAGCTTTAATCCCTACTCCACTATCACTAACTATTATCTGGATATATTTACCTTTTACTTTGGAAAAAATTTCTACTTTGCCAGCTTCAGTAAATTTTATTGCATTACCTACTAAATTATGTAAAATCTGTTGAACTCGGTTTTCATCTGCATCTATTGGAATAGTATCTGCAATATTATTAATCAAAGTGATATTTTTATCGCCAATTAGAGGTTGGCTTAAAAAAACTACTACATCAGTAACAATTTTAATATCTATTGGTTTTATTTGTAGAACAATATTCTGATGTTTGAGCTTAGAAAAATCTAAAATATCATTTACTAAATTTGACAAACGTCTACCACTAAAGGTAATCATGGATAGATTTCTAATAGCTTTATTTGGTAAAATTCCTGTCGCACCTTCAATCATGGAATCAGCAATTCCAATAATTCCATTTATAGGAGTACGTAATTCATGAGAGGTATTAGATAGAAAATCATCTTTTAATTTATCTAACTTAGCTAATTTATTATTTTGTTGTTCAATTTCATTGGCATATACTAATATACTATTAACCATCTTAGTAATGCTTTGTTTTAATAGTTTTAATTCATTATTAGTTTGAGCTTCAATTTTATGTTCTAGTTGACCTTCAGCTATGATATCAACGCTTTTAACGATGCTTTGAATTGGTTTAGTAATCCGAGCAGAAATAATAAAAGTAAATAAAATACTAAGTATAATAGCAATTGCACTCATTAAAAAATGAAATGAAGAAGTTCTTTCTAAAGCTTCATCCATTAACCTAGTATTATAAGTTAATTCAACCACTTTACTTTGATCAGAAACAATATTTGTTCCTCTTTCATCTTTTAGATTTACAAATAAATACCGGATATATTGTTTTTTATTGCTATTTTGAAGATGTTCAGTTTTTTTGGTATCATAAACCGTTTCAATGATCTTTAAAATAGCTATTGGTGGTTTATAATCTGGTTCCCCTAATGAATTGCCATTACGTCCAAAAATTCTAACTTGATTTAAAAATGGATTGAGTTTTTTAAGCCGAGAATTAATTTTTACTAAATCTAAATCCCCCATTAAATCAGCAAAATCATTAGAAATAAGTCCAAATTCTAATAAATATTTACGATCTGGAGTTGGCATATAAGCATATTTTCTAATAATACCAGTCCGTGCTTCGGAAGTTAGTCCACCACTAGCAAATGTACCTTTTTGCCTAACTTCAGTCATAAATGCAAAAGTTTCTGGATATTTTTTAAAATCTAATCCAAAATCTTTGGTATAAGTTGTGTATTCTACAATACCATCTGCATTTATTATATATAAATCCATTTTATCATTTAGCTGTCCTTTGATATCTTCAAGGTCTATTTTTGCTGGGTTACGGCCGGCTAGTTGATAGGCATCAACAAAAGTGGTAAACCCATTTTGCATTTCCTTATCTAAAAAACTTTCTAATACCCTATATCCTGCATTAACTAATTTGATTGCATTAACAACATTATTTTCTGTTTGTTGTTGTAATATTTCATAAGCATCCCCTAAATCACTTTTAGCAATCAGATAGTTAGAAACTGACATGGCAATTAGGATTGGGATAATTAATAGCAAAAATGATCCCATTAAGGTATATTTAAGCGGCATGTAAGGTTGAGAATCATCTGATGATCCTTGCTTGGTCAAATTCATAAAAATGCAGCAAAGATTCCTATCAAAGAAAAATTGCTGCCTCCCTAAACTAATTTATAGATATAACCATCGGTAATTAAATATTAATATTCTAAATACCGTCCTGTTTTTTAATTTGGAATACCATAATATGAATGGCTTAAAATTATGTAGTGTCTGCGTCTAAAAGAATTAATTCAAAAAATTATTAGTATTAAAAAATTGTAAAATACTATACATAAATATTACATAACAATTTTTTAAGTTGTAGCCATAAAATTTTCAATTTCAGCACTTGCTTTTGGCAAATCTACTGTTAATAATTCATGTCCAGTAGAAGTTATTAATATATTATCTTTTATACAGATACCAATATTCCACCATTCTTTAGCTATATCTTCAGCTGGTGATATATAAATTCCAGATTCTACAGTCATTGCCATGTTTGGTTTTAAATCTCTCCATATCTCATTTATTTTATAATTAGCAGTTTCATTAAAATCCATCCCTAACCAATGACAAGTTTGATAAGGATAAAAACGTTTATAAGCCTCTTCTTCAACCAAAATATTAAATTTTCCTACCAATAAATTTAATTCGATTAATCCTTTAGTTATAACTTCGGTAGCTGCTTTATGTGGTTCAATCCAATTATTGCCCGGATATATTTTATGTATAGCAGCTTGTTGAGCTTTTAATACTAGTTCATACACTAGTTTTTGTAATTTAGTAAAAGAACGATTAATTGGGAAAGTACGAGCTATAGTGGCAACATAATGATCTAACTTGGTTTTAGCCTCTATTATTACTAAATCATTATCATTAAGAATTGTATTATTATCATTGTAATTACGCTTAATGATGTTTTTACCACTAGCAATAGTGATTGGATATAATGGATTGGAACCATTGCAGATTAAATTATGAATGAGTTCTGCTTCTAATTCACATTCAACTAGACCAGGTTGGCAAAATTGCATAACCCGTTTATAAGCTTTAATTAAAATTTGCGATGTAGCACGCATAGCTTCAGCTTCAGCTTCAGATTTATGCAAACGCATTTCATGTAAAATATTATCTAAAGCTAATATTTCGGTTGGAACATTGGAATATATTTGATTTCTTAGTTTATTTATCCAACTAATAATTTTATTATCAAAATTTGAGTCATAACCGATTGGATAGTATAAACGTTGACAAGTTTCTAATAAACCGAGAATAATATTATCGATCTCAGTGAGGGAAAAAATATCGTCAACCCCACAAGTTTGTGACTGATCTTGACAAAATAAAATATATTGGCCTTGTTCACGCTGTGGTATAATTATGGCTACGGCATCAGATTGTAAAAAACCAGTTACATAATAAAAATTATGACACAAAGTTGCAGGTAAAATTGCCATCCCGCCAATACCTATTATGTCGACCAATTGTTGCCGTCGATATTTAAATTCAGTTTTGTCCATTATGTACAAATTCTTCGTATATAGTCATTACTCCAACTCTAATATACTCAACTAATTGAGAATAATTATTTTCATTGTTATCAGTATTTTCATCAATAGGAGCAATATGTGAGATGGAAATGAGGTCATTAATAAATTCTTTAATATCAATTGGCAATAGTTCTATATTAATATCGGCTAGTCCTAATCCAAATAAAAAACCTTCAGACCAACCACCTAAGGTTTGAATTCGTTCTGATATGGATATATCATCATTTGGTAATAAAGGCGTAAATTCACAGTTAAATGAGCTTAATTGTTCTAAAGTATAATTCCGTATCAATATTAGTTGTTGTTGGCATTCAGAGGCTAAACCATCTATAGTAGCATTGCCTAGAATATGTTGTAACCATTTATCATTTGACTGAGAAACACATAAAAAGCTACTTAAAATACCATGTGCTTCAGCAGCATTCATTAGAGCCCCTACATTTTGTAAAGATTTATCTAGTGGTTCGTAAATTTCTTCCACATTAATTCCTTATGATAGTATGATAGGGATTTAATAATTATAAACCCCTATCTAACAGAAGTTATCTTAAACTTGATAACAACATGTTAGCTTGTGAAATACAGCCTCTACCTACCATCCATACAACTTTATGGGAAGTAGTAGGCAAACTATCAGGTAATTGATATAATACCAGTATCTTAAAGAAAGAACCATTACGATTTTTTAATTCCAATGTATAACTATCACCATAAATGATTGGTAAACTGCTTGGCCATTTTAAAGATGTTTGTTTGGCTGGCCATTTAACCACAGCCTTTTTATTGGAAGCTTTGTGTTTAATTGTCAAAGTACTAGCACTTTGGGCATTAGAACGCCATAAAACTACTCTTGAAGATGGTGCTATACAAGAAAACCTTTTGGAAGTATTAACATCAACCAACCATAGATTCTTAGGATATTTTGATGAACCACGAGTGTATGGTTCAGTTTTTTCGGTAAGAAGCTTAGATAAGGTAATTAATAAATCAGGATCAGTTATATCTGCTACTGTACCAGTGTAAGGACCATTTATCGTTTTAACTCCACCATTAGCAAATACTACTGTAATTTTGTTAGATTGCTTTGGTAAATTAAGAATGGTAGTATTATCTAATAACTGTCCATCAGTATACTCCGCTACATTAGAGTGGATTATTACCATATCAGCAGCATGAGCAATATTTACACATAGAATAAGTATAATTAATCGAAACATAGTTTTAACTCCTTTGTAATAAAATTTGGGTTGATTGAACTATTACCTAAATTTTAGCAAAATACAGACCTAATTGCTCGTTGAACAATTTTTTATATTAACTTTTTTTTTAAAATTTATACAATTAAATTAATATTTTTGTATTAAAATTATTAATCGTTTGATTTAACTCAAATATTACTTATGAATATAAAATAATTAAAATATAGTTATTTGTAAAAAAATAATAAATTAGTTTAAAATTAGTAATTATTAGCTATTAATAATATACTCTCAATTTTATAGTAAAATTATCCTGTATAAAGATAAATGTGTCCATATCATAATTTTACAGAATTATTAACTAATTATATAAAATTTAGTAATATTAATAACTGAATACATAATAAATTATTATTAGCAGCCGGATTTGAACCTAACATGCAAGCTACATTTGCAAAATTACCTATATCTCTTACCTCTTGGCATAATAGTCCTTTCGTTATAGGCCCCCCAATTACAGAGCCTAGTCAGTTTTTTGGACGTGAATATATTTTAAAACGCATTTTTGATGTTTGGAAATATATGCCCCTGCAACATATTGCTATTGTAGGTTTAAAACGTAGTGGCAAAACATCTTTATTACATTATTTACGCCGTATTATTGATATACCACCAGAACAATTACGTCCTAATCAACGACATGATTGGCTTACACTTGGTTATCAATGGGTATTTGTAGATTTTCAAGATCCACGTATGTGTTATCAAGAAAGTTTATTACGCCATATTCTAATAGAATTAGATATGCCAATACCAGAACCATGCGATTTGGTCAGTTTTATGGAGATTATAGATCAATATTTAGAAACACCCTCCTTAATCTTGCTAGACGAAATTGGAGCAGGTTTAACATCTCCAGACCTCGATGAACAATTTTGGTGGGGTATGCGTTCCTTAGGTAGTAATCATGCTGGTGGTAAACTAGGGTTTTTATTTACTTCTCATCATCCTCCAGAGGAAATGATAATTGATGATAATAAACCATCCCCATTTTTTAATATTTTTGGCCATGTGTTAAATTTAGGACCTTTTGCTGAAAATGAAGCTCGAGATTTAATTGCTAGTTCTCCTCAAATTTTTAATGACAATGATGTGGAATGGATATTAACTCAAAGTGGCTGTTGGCCTGCTTTACTACAAATTTTATGTCATTCTCGCTTAATTGCATTAGAAGAAAATCAATCTACTGATAATTGGCGGATTGAAGCTACTCATCGTATTAAACCTTATCTGTATCTACTTAGCCATGAAATTGGTTTGTAAAGTAGTTGATTTTTATATTTATAAACTATACAATATCTTTCAATTTAAATCTATTGACTAAGGAATTTTATAAATGCGTCAATCATTGGTAGTTGGTAATTGGAAGATGAATGGTTCTCTTGAAGCCAATCGTTTTTTAATTGAAAGTATTAAACAAAATATTACAAGTATAAAAAATGCAGAAATGGCTGTATGTCCTCCTTTTATATATTTACAACAAATAAAGGATTTATTAGCCAATACAAATATAAGTTGGGGAGCTCAAAATGTTTCACAACAGGATTTGGGAGCATTTACTGGTGAAACAGCCATTAGTATGTTGGTTGACTTTGGATGTAAATATGTTATAGTTGGTCACTCAGAACGACGCAGTATATATGGTGAAAGTGATAAATTAGTAGCGGAAAAATTTGCTAAAGTACAATCTGCTGGCTTAATTCCTATTCTATGTATAGGTGAATTATTAGAAGAACGGGAAACAGGTAATACAGAAACAGTTGTAAAAAGGCAGTTAGATGCAGTGTTAAACCTACAAGGAGTTGCATCGTTAGAAAAATCTGTCATAGCTTATGAACCAGTATGGGCAATTGGCACTGGCAAAACTGCTAGTCCGCAACAAGCTCAGAATGTTCATGCTTTCATTAGAAAACAAATTGCTGCATTAGATTCAGAGATTGCTAACAAAGTTCAAATTTTGTATGGTGGCAGTGTTAAAGGTAGTAATGCTAAAGAATTATTCGCCATGTCTGATATCGATGGTGGTCTAATTGGAGGAGCTTCTTTGAAAGCCGATGATTTTTTGGCCATTGGTCAGGCAGGTTAGGTAAAAATGTTATTTTCTGAAATATTAGTTATCGTACATATCATTTTATGTGTGTGTTTAGTTTTATTGATATTAATTCAACAAGGTAAAGGTGCTGATGCTGGAGCTGCATTTGGAAGCGGGGCATCAGCAACAGTGTTTGGTAGTCAAGGTTCTGGTTCATTTTTAACTCGGGCTACTGCTATTTTAGCAACATTATTTTTCACTATTTGTTTAGCACTGGCATATTATTCTATTCAACGTATAGAACCAAAAAGTGCGTTAGAAACTATTAAAGTGGAAACTCCAATCAATAGTGATTTGCCACCAATAAATGATACAACTGAAAGTGTGCCATCAGTAGAAACTGGTGAAACAACAGATATACCCCCCCCAGCACAACCATAGTATTTTGGGAGACATTATTCTCCCTGTTTTAAAATTTGCCGATGTGGTGGAATTGGTAGACACGCTGTCTTGAGGGGGCAGTGGCTTCTAGCTGTGCCAGTTCGAGTCTGGCCATCGGCACCACTTTTCTAAATAATACAGTCTTGTTTTAACATATTATCTAATTCCAACATTTTTTTAGTCAAGATGTTGGAAATTTCTTTCATTTCAATAATCATACTTTGTATTTGCTTTTTATCAGTAACTTGCTCAATAATTTCTTTACTAATATCATGAAATTGAGTATGTGGTTCAAATAAGCTACGAAATAATGATTCTATTTGTGGGTTATTCAACCTATCTATTTCTATAGAGCCATCTCCATATAACCAACGACCTAAACTACATTCAGTACAAGTTTTAAAATGATGTTGGTCAATACAATCATTGTCTTTCAACATTTGATTGAGATGTTTTAAGTATTGAAGATGTTCGTTGACATGTTTTAATATGTGGTTAGTCATATAGTAAATACCATTATAATAAATCTATAAATCACTGCATTTTATCTGCCAATGTATATAGATTTCCCAATGTAGTGAAGACCAACCATCCCAGATTTATGTTCTAAAATAGTAAAAGATTATCAATGAAATTATATAAAGTTAATTAAAATTTACATGTAGGATGTAATGAGGAACGAATTGCATCATCAGGTAAATTGAACTGATAAGTAATTGATTTTGAATAGTTAAAAATTAACAAGATATCTAATTGATAATTAAAAATTAAATTTGTATTATATAAAATATTTGCTTGATATATCTATTACTGATAGCATATTTTGATGAACCACTTGGTTAGATTGTTAAATTTAGCTTTATAGCCATAATTATAAATTGTGTAAAACATATAACACTTTCAAATAATTCATTGATTTAATGTTAATTTATTGATAATTTAAATTAAGGAGCAGTAAACATGAATACAGTTACAATCACTGACAATAGGACTGGAAAATCTATTGAATGCCCTATAAAACAAGGAGTTCATGGACCAGATGTTATTGATTGTCAAGCTTTATATAAAGAATTAGGAATGTTTACTTTTGATCCTGCATTTATGACTACAGCTAGTTGTGAAAGCAAGATAACTTTTATTGATGGTGATAAAGGTATCTTGCTATATCGTGGCTATCCAATTGAGCAATTAGCTGAAAACAGTAGTTATTTAGAAGTTTGTTATTTACTATTATATGGAGAGTTACCCACCCAAACAGAAATGGAAAGTTTTACTGCTGACATTAGTCAACATACCATGTTAAATGAAGGATTATTACGTTTTTATAACGGTTTTAGACATAATTCTCATCCAATGTCAATGTTAGTAGGAGTTGTTGGGGCATTATCAAGTTACTATTATGATGCGATGGATATTAACGATCCAGAACATAGAAATAGAAGTTCATTACGTTTAATAGCAAAAATGCCAACTATTGCAGCCAATAGTCATAATTATTTAATTGGTCATCCTTATGTTTATCCACGTAATGATGTTGGATATGTAGAAAATTTCATGCAAATGATGTTTTCAACCCCCAATCGACCTTATGAAATCAATAAAGTAGCTGCTAAAGCATTGGAAATAATGTTGATTTTACATGCTGATCATGAACAAAATGCTAGTACTTCAACTGTACGATTAGCCGGTAGTTCTCAAGCTCATCCATTTTCTTGTGTAGCTGGTGGTATTGCAACTTTATGGGGGCCAGCTCACGGTGGAGCAAATGAAGCTGTAATCCGTATGTTACAAGAAATTGGTGATATTAAAAATATTCCAAAATACATCGAACGTTTTAAAGATAAAAATGATCCAACTCGTTTAATGGGATTTGGCCATCGAGTTTATAAAAACTATGATCCAAGAGCAAAGATTATTCGTAAAAGTTGTCATAACTTATTGAATGAATTAGATACAGTTGATCATCCATTATTTGAAATTGCAATGAAATTAGAAAGAATTGCATTGGAAGATGATTATTTTATCGAACGTAAATTATATCCAAATGTTGATTTTTATTCTGGAATCATCCTAAGTGCATTAAATATCCCATTAAATATGTTCACTGTTTTATTTGCAGTTGCCAGAAGTGTTGGTTGGGTATCACAGTGGATGGAAATGATGAACGAAAAAAACTTACGCATTGGTAGGCCACGTCAATTATATATTGGAGCTTCCCAACGGGATTATATTAAAATAAATAACCGTTGATACAGTTACGAAAAATGTTACTTTTCGTGATTTCATTGATATGCCACATCTAATTATAAAAACTTAGATGTAACACAGGATAACCTGCTTATCCGATACCAAGTCATCTGGTGAATTCTTGGCTTTAAGATAATCTTGTCAAGTTAAACCCATTAGTGATTATTAGACATTTTTCCAAAATAAGTATATATAAATGTGGGATGCAATGAAATATGAATTGCATCAATCGTGTATCTAAATGTGACTCGAAAGATGTAATTCGTAAACTCATTACATCCTACGTAAAGTATGTAATTAACCTGCTCATTTGGGACAACTTTAATCGTCAAACAGCTATCTTTCTGACCTAAAATCTTATAAAAATTACCCCAACATGAAATATATCAAGGTAGGCGCAGCCTCTCTTAATCAAACTCCTCTCGATTGGAATAATAATAAAAACAATATTATAGATTCTATTAATTCTGCTCGTAATAAGCAAATAGATATTTTATGTTTACCAGAACTTTGTATTAGTGGTTATGGTTGTGAAGACGCTTTTTTGGCTTTAGGAACTCTAAATCAATCTTTACAAACTTTGGTTGCAATTGCACCTCATACTAAAGATATTATTGTTGCTATTGGCTTGCCATTACTATACAAAAAACAAATTTATAATACTGTTGCCTTGTTAGTAGATGGTAATATTGCTGGATTTGTAGCAAAAAAGTTTTTACCCAATGAAGGAATTCATTATGAACCACGCTGGTTTCATAGTTGGCCATCAAATATACAAACAAATATTGAAATAAATAAGCAACAATATCCAATTGGCGATATTTATTTTGATTGTGCTGGGGTTCGGATTGGTTTTGAAATTTGTGAAGAAGCATGGGTAGCCAATAGACCAGGAATTAAACTCGCAACACAAGGTGTAGATATAATTTTAAATCCTAGTGCTAGCCACTTTGCATTTGGTAAGCATAAAATTAGAACCAGATTTGTACTAGAAGGTTCACGAGCATTCAATGCCAGTTATATTTATGCCAATTTATTAGGCAATGAAGCTGGTCGAGCTATTTATGACGGCGATGCTATAATTGCTAGTGGAGGAGAAATAGTTGCTAGTAATAAACGTTTTAGTTTTAAATCTTATCAACTAGTTGATGCTTGGATTGACATTGATTTAACTCGTATTTCAGCAATTAATAGCTGGGAAATAGATAATTGTATTAAAATTCCATTTAATTTTCACATAAATTCTCCACAGCCAAATTCACTTAGCTATGAACCGTGGGAATACAGCCCTACCCTGAAAGAAGAAGAATTTACCCATGCAGTTACCTTAGGGCTATTTGACTATCTGCGTAAAACTAATTCTCGTGGTTTTGTAATATCACTGAGTGGAGGAGCAGACTCTTCGGCCATAGCTTGTTTAGTACGTTTAATGGTAGAATTAGGTGTTGCTGAATTAGGAGTGAAAGCTTTTGGAGCTAAAATTGGATTTGCCATTCCAGCCCAAAAAACTATTACTAATATTTTACAATTACTGCTTACCTGCGTATATCAAGCTACAGAAAACTCTAGTAAAACTACCAAACGAGCTGCGAATACTTTAGCCAATAATTTGGGAGCCAAATATTTAGAATTAAATATCGATAGTTTAGTAAAAGATTACGTTAGTTTAGTATCTAATGCGATTAAGCATAAACTAAATTGGCAAGATCACGATATTGCTTTACAAAATATCCAAGCTCGAGTTCGTTCGCCTAGTGTTTGGCTAATAGCAAATCTCAGTAATGCCTTATTATTAGCTACTAGCAATCGATCTGAAATTGCTCAAGGTTATGCCACAATGGATGGTGATACTAGTGGTGGATTGAGTCCTATAGCTGGGATAGATAAAGATTTTTTACGTCATTGGTTGCGTTGGTTAGAACAAAAAGGTCCTGTACAATTAACTAATATTCCAGCTTTATCTTTGGTAAATCAACAAATTCCAACCGCTGAATTACGCCCAGCTAGTATGCAGCAAAATGATGAAGATGATTTAATGCCATACAAATTGTTGAATATGATAGAAAAATCTGCCATTCGAGATCGACAAACTCCTTATGAAGTATTTTGTTTATTACAAATAAAATTTGCTAAACAATATGATAAACAACAGTTATTAACTTGGACTGAAAGATTTTTTACCCTTTGGAGTCGTAATCAATGGAAGCGAGAACGATTTGCCCCTAGTTTTCATTTGGATGATACCAATCTTGATCCCAAAACTTGGTGTAGATTCCCTATCTTATCCGGTAATTATACAGAAGAGTTAGCAGAAATGAGAAAAAAAGCTTTGGAATAGGTTATTATATAATAAAAATTTTTACTCTGTATAATAATTCTCAACTAATTTAAAATACCTAAACCTTTATCAAAATGGATAAATTATTAATAACCGGTGGCCACCAACTTAATGGTGAAATTCGTATTTCTGGGGCTAAAAATGCCGCATTACCAATATTAGCAACAACTTTGTTAACCGATACAACATCCAAAATAAGTAATGTTCCTCATTTACAAGATATCATTACGATGATGAATTTATTGAAAAAAATGGGTGTTAACTTAGAATTAGATGATAAATTTAATATCACAGCAGACAGTAGCAATATAAATTCGTTTAATGCCGATTATTCGATGGTTAAAACCATGCGAGCTTCAATTTTGGTGTTAGGGCCTCTAGTAGCAAAATTTGGGAAAGCTCATGTATCATTACCTGGTGGCTGTGCAATTGGAGCTAGACCAGTTAATTTACATATCCAAGGTTTGACTGCAATGGGAGCTAAAATTAAGGTAGAAAATGGCTATATTACTGCTGAAGCAGACCATTTGCATGGTGCAACTTTATGTATGGATATAGTCACAGTTACTGGCACTGAAAACCTAATGATGGCAGCTACTTTGGCTGATGGTTTGACTATAATTGAAAATGCTGCTCGTGAACCAGAAATAGTTGATTTAGCCAATTGTTTAATTGGTATGGGAGCTAATATAACTGGAGCTGGAACCGATACCATTCGTATTGAAGGAGTAGAAAAACTATCTGGTTGTAATCACAGAGTACTACCAGATCGAATTGAAACTGGAACCTATTTAATAGCTGCAACTATGACTGGTGGTAAGATACGGCTAAATAATACTGATGCTAATATTTTAGATGCAGTATTGCTGAAATTATTAGAATCTGGTGCAACCATTACCAGAGGAGATGATTGGATAGAACTTGATATGCAGGGTCGCCGACCACGTGCAATAGATATTCATACTGCTCCTTATCCAGCTTTTCCTACTGACATGCAAGCCCAATTTACCGCTTTGAATACCATTGCAGAAGGAGTTGGTATGTTGACTGAAACTATTTTTGAAAACCGTTTTATGCATGTTTCTGAACTACAAAGAATGGGAGCTAAAATTCGCTTAGAAGGTAATACAGCAATTGTAACTGGTAACCAAAAATTACAAGCAGCTCCAGTTATGGCAACAGATTTACGAGCTTCAGCTAGTTTGGTATTAGCTGGTTTAGTAGCAGAAGGTGATACTTTGATAGAACGTATTTACCATCTTGACCGAGGTTATGAACAAATTGAAGCTAAATTAACTCAGTTGGGAGCTAAGATTCAACGGATTTCTGGTTAATTAAGATTCTCAACCACTAGTTGAAGCTGCTTATTCAAAAGATTTACATTTAAAAATAGAAGTTATACTCATCAGAGTAATCAGGAATTAGCATAACATTTAGAACCTAATTTATTACACCAATTTGTCAATTGAGCCTTGATTACTTTGATTTTTTAGTGGATCATTTTCATAGGTTTTATACTGGCTTATGTACATCTTTATAAAACCCTACCTCAATAGAAGCATATTGTTTTAATACATTTAAAACTTTTCTTAAATTTTCTATTTTAGTATTAGGATTTAATAAGGTAAATTTTAGAATTTAAACGAGTTTTACCAACGTTAGCTATACCATCCATCAAAATTTTCTGACATATTTTCTCGTTAATAATATCTAATTCTGAATCATTTAGCTGATTATCACCAATATAACGAAATAATAATGTATTTAACTGAGGTCTAATGGGTAACTGTAATTGGGTATCTTGCTCAATTTCAGCAGCAATTTGTTGAGCCAATAAAACAGTGCTGTCGATCATAGTGGCGAAAGTTTTACGACCTAAATTACGCAATAACATAAATAACTTAAGTGCATCAAACCGTTTGGTAGTTTGCAAGAATAACATCAGCTCGTAGGGTGTATAAGCAAAGTGTCATACACCAATGTTAAATTTATAAAACTATATTCATCTATAAACCGTTTATATTATTGATAATATGTTTCTTAAATGGTGTATGACGCTTTGCTTATACACCTTACGAGCTAAAGTAATTCTCATAATATTGTCCTTAAACATAAGTATATTATAGTACTATTTAAATTCAATAATCTTTTTGAAAGGCCAAGTCTATCGCCTTATTGAAGTCCTCGCAAGTATTTTACACTTTCTTGATCCGTGATATTTTCTAAGGGATGTATGGTTGTAATAGTTAAACCTGTCCCAAACGAGCAATATGGTTATACATACTTTACGTAGGATGTAATGAGTTTACGAATTACATCTTGATGCAATTCATACTTCATTGCATCCTACATTTATATATACTTATT
>JASFYV010000293.1:0-9854 GCA_045046925.1 Candidatus Marithrix sp.
CTTAAATATCAGTAAGTTACACCAAATTGACAAAATATCTAACTAACTGATATTTAACATTTTTTTAGTTTTTCTTCATAGTCTGAGCCCAGTACCCAGGTCTGCCCCTACACCATATATTATATGGTAGGGGCTAACGTGTTCGCCCTGTTTAATGGCAATGAATTACATTTTTACGTCGAATTTAGGTTATTTAATATAATTTTGTAAACTCATTCCATCCTACATGAAATCTATATAACAGTCTGCGTAACTTCAATTATAAATTAGGAATTTATTTGCTTTCCGCTGCAACAACTTTTTGTAAATCAACTTGTTGTAATAATTCTACTCTAGTCCGTCGCAATCTACTAGAATTTTTAGAATTTTTAATTTGTTTGGATAGTTCATCTAAAGCATCATACCAAATACCATGTTTAGCATAAATTGCTGGCCATTTATCTTTAGAACTAGTTTTCAATTCTGTAGTTAGTTGGTTAGAAGCTATTACTTGCACAATACTACCAATAGCAATAACATCCAAACTAGGATAATTTTCATGACAAATAATAGATAAGCTAATTTGATATTTAACTTCTGGTGTTAATTCAAAATCTTGAATAGGAAAAGCCTGGATTCCTTTTGTAACAGACATTTTTATCGTCTTCTTAGCTAAAGGTGTTGCTGAAAACTCAAAATTATCATTTTCAACCAATTTATCAATTATCAATGTAAATTCAGCATTTTTTAATGACTGCGATATCCACCAATACAAAGTAGGATGGGATAACAAGGTTTTACCAGTATTTTTAGGTACTAATAAACGTAGGGCAAAGTCATCTTGGATTTGATTACAAGCTCCACGTAATCCTCTTATTCCCCGTATACCTCGAATACCACGAATATTGGATTTGAATTCACGGATATTATCATTAAACCCTGTTGCTTGATAATTTATTGTTTCCGCTAATGTTATATTATTCGCTAAAAATGTTGTTAAAATAAGAGTTACAAATTTAATAATTTTCACAATATTTTCCTTGGTGTCAATATAATTAGGTATTAGTCCTTCACAGAATTAGCGTATAATTGTACTGCTTTATTCATAGCTCTATACAAAGAAACGCTAAGTTTATCAATTTTATGCAATGCCTGTTCAGAAACATCGAGATTATCTAAGATAGGTTTGTATTTATCCCATTTTTTTTGAACTTTTTGCAATTGGGCATTGATAGAAGCATTATTATCAGCAGTTTTTAATTCTGATAAAGTTGTTTCAAATTCAGACACACTATTTACTAAATTAGTTTTATTAGCAGTTAAATCAATCTTTTTTGCCACTAATAGTAACTCTTTAGTCATCTTCTGGATTAACATTCTTTGTTTGCCAGCTTTATTAATAATATTAGCTAGACTAGGTTCAAAAATAGAACTACCTTCTTTTTCATAAGTTTTTACTGCTTCATCCATCTTGTGTAACAAAGGTATATTTTGTTCGCTAATTATTACTAATAATTCAGAAGATACATTACCTTCTTGTACTGCATTTAAATTTTCTTGAAAATGTTTCCATAGGCTTTCAACTTGTTTTAGTTTGGCTAAAATATCAGCATTTTTGGTGGTGATTAAACCTAAATAAGTATCACCATTAATTAAACCTTGTAGAGTTTTATCAAATAGTTCTATCGTGCTTTCCAATTCATCACGATTCATTTCTACATCAATATTTAGAGCAATAAACAACACTTCTTTACTCATTTTCTGAGTTAACATTCGTTGCTTGCCTGCTTTATTGATAGTATTTGCCATATCTTGCTTACTTACAGCAGCATTAGCGGCTAAACTTAACACAATAATTGACAAAAATAAAAAACTAAATTTTATATATTTCATCTAATTGGTCCTTTTTTAATTGTTAAACTCATAAATTGTAGTCAAGTATATAATAACTTTATAGCATAAGTCTAATATTTATTTATTGAACAGTTATTTGCTAGTACTAGCTTAGGTAAGTTATGATTATTAATAGGTTTATTGGTTAAAGAAGGTCTTTGCAATTTTGTCAACATTATTCCGCTTGGTAATACATCATCTATGGCATTGGAAGTTCCCTCACTAGGAGTAAAGATAAAACTACTGATATTCGTAGCAATTTTTTGAGCGCAAGGAGTGTTCATAAACTTACTCGCATCAAATAAAGCAGTCGGTAATGAAAATAAGCCTTCTTCGGAATTATTATCTGGTGTTTTAACTGTTACTATACCATCCATTCCAAACTCTGAAGAAGCATTGATAATTGTCTCTATTGGTTCGTCGATAAAATCATAGAGTCCAGTAGTAGTAATACTAATATTACCTCCTTGACCCTTTTTAGCTTTAGCAAAAATTGTTGATCCATTCAATATAATAAATTTAGGATTGACAGTTATATTCCCACCACCACCAAATTCTTCACTGACACTAGTTGTAACTTGGCTATTAACCAGATAAACAAAACCTAAAGTATTAATCGTTAAATTACCCCCATCAGCAGTATCAGCCCTAGTTTCAATAGTGCTATTTTTCACTACTAATCGTTCTGCTATAATTAATTCTATTTGGCCAGCATAGCCAGTACCTTTGCTAAGAGCTGTAATAGTCCCATTATTATTTAGTTCGATAGCATTAGCTTGAATTTTAATATCTCCACCTAGTCCATACCCCCATGTTTCAGCATTAATTTCAGCTTCATCATTTATCTGTAGAGTACCAATTTGCATTTCTATATTACCAGCATCACCAGCATTAGTCTCTGTATTTTGCGAAGAAGCTAAAATGGCAGTTTTAAATTGATTAGCCATTGGATTTTTACCAGCAAGAACGATTTTATCAGACACGTTAAGCTTAATTCCTCCTCCATTACCAGGTCCAAAACTAGTGGCAATTATTTGTGTTCCATCAGTAAGTTGTAGGTTTTTAGCGGTTAAATTTATTGTACCACCAGAACCAGCATTGCTATTTCTACTTTGAGCCGCTGCTGTTATAGAGCTACCTTGTCCAGCTTTACTTATTCCTTCAAGCTTAATTAAATTATTTATAGTTAAATTTAGATTACCACCTTCACCAGTGCTATTTGGACCAGCAGTTATTGCTAAAATAATAGCACCATCCTTGATATGAAGTTCATTGGCTTGTAAAGATAAAGTTCCACTATTTCCTGAATCTGTTGTTAATGTAGAAATACGACTAGTAACACCACGTTTATCTTCACCAGTTAAAACTATGTTACCTGTAATATCAAGATTTATTATCCCGCCTTGACCAGTTCCTAAAGAATTGCTACCGATCAAAGCACCATCTTTTATTTCTATTTGTTTAGCATTTATATTTATTACCCCTCCAGAACCAGCTCCTATCATTTTGCCTCTAGTATTAGCAGCGATCATACTGCCATTTTTTCTAAGACCAAATCCAGACAGCTTAATTGCCTCTATAGTATTAATATTAATATTTCCACCTTGTCCTTGTCTAAATGTAGTTGCACCTATGAAAGCACCATCTTTAAGAGTTAAAGAATTACTTTCTAAGATAGTTGTTCCACCGTTACCAGTACCAGAAGCTGATATACTGATTCCGCTCTGATTAATAACAGTTCTACCAGAACTATTTTTAGAAACTTTTTCACCGGAAAATTCTGCTGCTTCTTTAACTTTAATAGTTATTGCACCACCTTGTCCAGCACCTAAAGTATTACTGATAAAACGGCTACCTTTAGTTGCTATTAAATTATCTACCTGCACATCAATTTTTCCAGCATCAAGACTTTTCACATTAGTTTGAATTGCTGTATTATTTAATATGAAATTGCCAGCTCGAATAAAAATATTTCCACCATTACTTGCACTTACACTAGTATTTGTAATGCTTAAATCACTAGTAGTTCCAGATAAAAGCCAATTATCTGTATCTATATTTCCTTGAGAAATACTAGCAATATTAATATGGCCAGCATTAGCTTTTATGGAAGAATTATTGATTTTGATATCTTGTCCCATTATAGACAAAGTTTTAGTTTTAGGTACGCTAAGTTTGCTATTTTGAATAGTTATTGCTGATGAGCCAGATAAGAAACCAAAACTAGATATCGGAGCTATGGTTAAAATACTAGAATTTGGATTGGTAGCATTAAATTCCCCACCATCTTGTAATCGCAATATATTTGCAGTACTGGCATGAAAAGAACCTAATATATCCAAACTTGCATTTTTGCCAAACACAATGCCAGCAGGGTTAATTAAATACATATCAGCATTTGGTGTAGTGCTACTAATAGTTCCATCAATATTGGAAAAATTTCCACCAGTTACTCGACTGATAATATTATTAATATTGTCTGGACCAGAAAAGGTAGCAATTTCATTTGTGTTTACGTTAAATTCTGTAAAACTATGAAATAAATTATTACCATGTTGCTGACCTAAATCGGCATTAATAGCATAATTTGGTCCTTCCAAGGCTATTTTTGGTCCTAGTGTGCCATCTAATGTGATATCTGCTTGAGAGATATTATAAAAAAATAAACTTATGATAAAAATGGAATATTTCATGTGTGGTTTATTAAAATCTTTATAAATAATTGCATCGAAGTTTTATAGGGTATTTTGTATTAAAAGTTTTCATACAACATCTTTTAGGAAAGATTTTAGAATAAATATAAAATTTAAGCAACTTTAAATTATGGCAATTGCTTATCCAAATCGGAAAATACTATAAAATAATAACTTTCCCAATGCGTAAATAATATAAATGTTTTTTAATTCTAACAAATCCTGATTCAGACAATTATAATTTGGGTAGTGTTACACAATGTTATAAATAAAATTTGGTCATAATAAGATATATTGAATAACTATATGATATAAAAATATATATTTAAAATAAATTTTAGAAGTTGATGTTATACCAAAAAGTAAAGGGCGATTAACTATTGAATGCGATGAACTGTGGGTAGGGATTCTTTGTTTTTAATAAAGAAAATAAGCAATGGGTATGACTATAGACCGTGATACTCGTAAAATTGTCGGGTAGAGATATTTTAATCCCCCAGTATATCGACAATATACTGTTTATTATACATATTTTTTGGCAAGCATATAAATCTGTTTTTCCTTCTAAAAGACATAAAACATCTAATAGAAACTGTATATATTGAAAGGTTAAACAATACGTTACATTAATATTTTGTGAGAAAAATTCTTTTCAAAAAAACTAGAAAACCATATTGGAGCTATTTAGGTAGGGATTATTCATCATTATAATAAATGTTTTTCCTAGCATAAATTTTCTTAATATTGCATGTATAACACTACCGTTTATACCAACTTTTATAACCAACAACGCTACCTAAAAGTATTAAATTAATAATCATAAAATTTATGCCATTTCATATAAATATAAAACATGTTTGATTGCAAAGACTTAGTTAAGTTTTGATTATGATTGGATAACATAAAAATACATTACCCATTCCATAATGATTACTAAACTTGTTTAACCAATTTTTGGGAAAGACTTAACGAAAGAATATAAATAAGAGGCAATAAAAATTCCAGCAATAATTGGTGTAACATACGGAAACAACCAAGCTAAAATTAGTAATATATTAACCATAGTAATCGTAAAAACTGTTTTGGCTTGACTTCGAATCATATAGGGCATTGAATATGGCCATAACATAGATACTGAGTTTAGTAAAAATACAATAATCAGTAATAAAACTGGGTCAAATCCAAATAATTCTGCTAATAACAGCGTAAACAATAAATGGCGAATAAGTTCATTAGTTGGCGATCCTGTTCCATTTTCAGCGGTTAATCTGGAAATAACCCGAATTAAGATTGCAATAACAGCAATTAAACCAATAATGCCACTAATTAAACCATAGTGCATTCCAATGATCATAACTAATAAAATATGAGCAACTGCATCACAAACATTGTCTAATTTAGCCCCAAAATCACTCTTGAGTCCTAATTTAATCGCTAATATACCATCCAAATCATCCATAATATTGTTATAAATAATCAGTGGAATTATATATTGATAACCATTATCAAGAAAAAGCAATGCTAGTGGTAAGATACCCAATATAGAAACGATATTAGGTATATTTTTATAAACATCGATTCCAAAATATTTAAACATCATCATTGCCTACACGAAGTAAGAAAAAATGATTGTTTAACTCGGGAAAGGTAGAATTAAAAACTGCTGGAATCCGAATAATCCAAGGATTACCAAATCTTAATCCCCAATAAACCAAACGTCCAACAATTGGAGTGGCTTGCAATGGTTTAGGAATTATTGTTTGCCATTTTTTTATGGATTCACAACCCATTTCCAACAGATTGTATGGTAAATTGGGTTCTGTTTTAATCAATTTTAAATTACATTTCTCAAAAATATCTGTATAAGTTGGTATTGAACGATAAATCGCTTGGTATGCACCATCTCTGATTAAAATTCCTTTACGCACAGTGGTTTCACGACATAAGATAATCCCGCCTTGTTCAAGAAATGGAATAAGTTTACGCATCAGTGCAATAACATCATGTTCATTAAGATACATGAGCATTCCACCTAAAAAAATCATTGAATAGGTTTCTTTTGGTTCAAATAAAAGGACATCACCTTGCACTGGATTTACATTTGAATATGCTGAACACCGTTGTGCCATCGCATCAAATAAGGGAGGACTTGCCTCTACTGCTGTAACTTTAGTAAATTGTCGAGCAAAATATTCCGTCCAAAAACCAATACCACAACCTAAATCTAACAAACCATGATAATTTATTTTCTGGTCTTGCATAATCTTCTCAACAATTCGACATTCAGCTTGGAAACGAAATTGTCCAGCGTTGGCAGGAAATCCCATCCCATCCATCATATATGGGCCTAAAATAGACGGAGTTGCATTATTCCAATAATGATTTATTTTTGTATAATTAACCTTGATTGGTGGTTTCATATAATTGTATAATTATCAGATTTTTTTTGAGTGAAGGAACTTGATTCAATAACTGAAGTTATGCAGAGAGATTACTAACCTCCCCTAACCCCTCCTAATTTAGGAGGGGGACTAGTTGCTCTCCTCATTAATTAAGGAGGGGGAGGTAGCTTTCTGCGTAACTTCAGTCAATAACATCTATTCGTACTTATATATAAAGTTTCCCGTTTATATAAAGTACTACCCCGTCCCCTCCTTATTTAAGGAAGGGATTATTGGAGGTTGTATTTTAACTGAATCGTGAAATGCTATAAGTCTTCAATTGTGTCAATTTCATACTAATTTTCTTTAGCAAATAATACACTTTGAAAACTTAGACTGCCATCGGGAATCATTTCTGTAAAAACCGTTTCATAATAATCGTTTACCTTATTCTAAATTTTTTACAAACTTAGGATATCAAGGTTTAAATAAATATCATAAAAACTCTAGTTATACATATTAAAAAAGAAAATATCACTTACAACTAAAGATCATAATAAGAAACTTTCTAAAAGACGGATTTTAGTTGAAAATATGAATCTAGGACTTACGCATTGATAAATTATAAACCTGATTTGTATCTTATATACAAACTAACAAATTAATACAAAGTTGTATAAAATATTATATTTTATTTTATTTTAACAAATTTTTTTGTCAATGCGTAAGTCCTATAATCGATTGTATAAAATTTTTCTAGATGTTAAATATGTTTATTTAGGGAAACATAAAAATTACTATTTAACATGATGACTAGTTTCTGCTCTCATCAACTTGAGATGTTTCTCTAATTTAGAAAAATAGTATCCAACCGTAGATAACTGTCAATATCAAGGCGTATATAATAAGGATATAAAACCATTTTCCAGCAAATTTAGGTGTTTGTATAGGAGCTAAATTTAATGTTGCAATTACTATCAACAGTACATAAAGGATTATTGAAAAAACTGCATGATTAAAAAAACCTTCAAATAAAAACCCAAAAGCCAGAATGATACCATTATTGTCTACCGCCATTCCCATGTAAGTTTTGCTATCGACTAAACCGAAAATATTGAAATAACTCAATCGTATAGCAACTGCTGCGACAATAAGAAAAGCTCCCGGTAAAAACAGCAGATTGAATTCACCATAACTCAAAAGAAAAATAGCTGGGAATACTCCAAAACTTACAATATCTATCAGCGAATCAAGTTGACCTCCAAATGCTCGATGTTGTTCGGTTCGCCCAGTGATTTGGCGAGCAATGATTCCGTCAGCCCAGTCAAATACAACTGCCCATATAATTCCAATTATCGCTGCTGGGAAATTGCCTAAAATAGCATAGTAAATACCAAGCACAGCACATAACAAGCCGGTAAGCGAACAGAGATTGGGAATATCTCTAACAAAAGAAAGCATTGTTGGTTGTTGAAGTTTGGAATTTATCATAAAGTTTCTACAGTTTTAAATCCATTACATCAATTAATGCTGCAACTAATTTACAATTCTCCTCTTCAGTACGGCTGGCAATCCGCAGATAACGATCAGAATCAGGTTGAGTTTTACCTGCACAGTCTTTTATATATATATTGTGTTCAGTAAATAATTTTTTCGTAATTTCTGGAGCACTTTGCACATAATCAGGCAAACGACAGAAAATAAAATTGGCATCAGGTTTAAAAACAGTCATACCTTCTATACCACAAATTTTTTTATACAAACTATCCCTATCAAATCGAACTTGTTTACAACTTTCAATAAATTCCAGTTTATAAGCTGGTAAAAGCCGTAGAAACTCTTCTGCAAATCCGTTAATATTCCAAATATGTATGCCTTTTCTCACAGCTTCAGCAAATTTTAAATTTGTAGTCAGCATATAACCAATCCTAAGCCCACAGATACCGTAAGCTTTGCTCATGCTTTTAAAAATTGCCACATTTGGGTAATTTTCGATTTCTGGTTCGAGGCTTATTTGTTCAGGGTTTTCAGCAAAATCTAAAAATGATTCATCAATAATCAGCATGCAATTATGAGTTTCAAGTTTTTTAGCAAGCCGAATGAGATCAGACTTTGGAATTAACATAGATGTTGGATTGTTAGGTGTTACCACGATAGCAACATCAGCTTTTTCTTTGATCGCAGTCGCCGCAAATTTATCTATATCTAATTGGAATGATGGAAATTCAAGAGGAAATTCAATTACTTGTCCTGGAGAGGCAGCGTTGATATATTCATTAAAAGAAGGTACTGGGACGATCAACTTACCGGATATGTGACCAGATACTATTTTTATTAACTCTGAAGCTCCGTTTCCTACCACAATTTTTTCGGCTGGTTGGTTAATTATTTTACCAATAAGTTCAGCAAGGTCATTTTGTGCCACTGGATAATTTAGAACAAGATCATGAATTTGATCTTTAAGGTTTGTAAAAACAGCCTCTGGCGGAAAATAAAGATTGTAAAGATAAGCATGATCTATAAAATTATGCCGATAGTAACCACCGTGTTGATTAGAGATGAATTCGTATTTTTCAGATTGGGTATTATAATCATTTTGTGACATTTGATATTTCCATGTTTTAATACATTTTGGAGTTCAAAACTTTAGATTTGGACTCCATAATATTCGATAATTTATGTTCAATACTTACCATTAGCCTAACCTACGAACTTTTATTTAAATATCACCTGCATGAAGTAAGAAAAAATGATTATTCAACTCGGGAAAGGTAGAATTAAAAATTGCTGGAATCCGAGTAATCCAAGGATTACCAAATCTTAATCCCCAATAGATCAAGCGTCCAATAATTGGAATGGCTTGCAATGGTTTAGGAATTATTGTTTGCCATTTTTTTATGGATTCACA
>JASFYV010000294.1:0-4309 GCA_045046925.1 Candidatus Marithrix sp.
TCTTAACTGTTCGAAAGCAAGGCCATAATGTCTTCACCTCTTTACGTAAGTTATTTTCTCCTACTATTGTTGTTTCATAGCTATGGTAGGTAGTTACCTTTTGTTTATATAATTGCTTATGGTAGGTAGTTACGATTTATTTATAAACAAGACAAATCTTGCAACCTCTAAACTAACTCACAGTATCATTGAGAGAATGTTGGCCAACACAAACAATCTTCATTGAATTAGTTCCACCAGAAATTCCCTTCAAATCACCTTTAGTAATAATAACTAAGTCACCTTCACTAACAACGCCACGCCGCACTAATTCTTCAATCATAGCATAGTTTACGTGCATCATATCCACTTCCAAAGAGGTATCAAATTCTATTGGATAAACACCTCGATACAATGTTACTTTACTACCAGTACTTTTATTATTTGACAGAGCAAAAATAGGCAAACTAGAATTAATCCGTGACATCCACAATGGAGTCGAACCAGAATCAGTTAAAGCAGCAATTGCAGCAATATCTAAATGATTCGCCGTATACATAGCAGCCATCGCCGCAGCTTCATCAATTCTCCCAAATTTAGTATCTAGTCGATGTTTAGAAATTCTAACACTAGGTTGTTTCTCAGCTTCAAGACACACTCGATCCATAGCCAAGATCGTTTTAGCTGGATATTTGCCTATTGCCGTTTCTGCCGACAACATAACTGCATCAGTACCATCAAACACTGCATTAGCAACATCAGAAACTTCAGCCCGAGTTGGAATTGGATTTTCAATCATTGATTCCATCATTTGAGTAGCAGTAATTATGATGGTATTTAAATCCCGAGCTTGTCTAATTAATCGTTTTTGAACTGGTGGCAAACTAGCATCACCAATTTCAACTCCTAAATCACCTCGAGCTACCATTATGGCATCAGAAACCTTAATAATTTCCTTGCTATTAGTTATAGCTTCAGCTCTCTCGATTTTAGCGATGACACCACCTTTACCACCAGCATTTTGTAACAACTGCCTAGCCTCGATAATATCTTCAGCACAACGTGGAAATGAGACTGCGATATAATCGACCTGCATATTAGCAGCAGTAATAATATCCGCTTTATCTTTATAAGTTAAAGCCCCAGCAGAAAGCCCCCCACCTTGGCGATTAATCCCTTTATGATTAGACAGTTTACCGCCAATACTAACTTTACAATGAATACAACCATTAATAACCTCCTGGATTTTTAAAACAATTCGACCATCATCAAGCAATAAAATATCACCTTTTTTTACATCTTTAGGTAATTGTTTGTAAGTAATTCCAACATGTTCTTGATCACCATCATTATTACTACAAGCTGTATCTAAGGTAAATTTATCACCTTCATTCAAAATTATGTAACCATTTTTAAAACTCTCAATCCGAATTTTAGGCCCTTGTAAATCGACAATTACACCTATAGGTCGCCCATGATTACTAGCACAAGCACGCACAGTTTCTAAACGTTTCTTATGAAATTCTGCCGTTTGATGAGAAAAATTTAGCCGTACCACATCGACACCAGCTTGAATAATTTTATCCAACATTTCAGGGTCGTCTGTTGCTGGCCCTAGTGTGGCAATGATTTTAGTTCTTCTGAGCATATTTTATGTTTCCACTGTCGTGGGAATGTGTATAGTTTTTATAGATATTAATATTATTTTGAAAATATGAATAAGCTTAAATGTTTTTATTATTTCTTTTGATATTATTGATTAATTTTTAGTTAATTTATGGATAGTTTTTTTATATCTTAATTAATTATATTTAATACCTGAAGTTACGCAGAAAGATACCTCTCACTCCAATGAGCCATTAAGTTAAGGGCAGACACACAGGTCTGCCCCTACAGAATATATTTCAATATGGTAGGGGCTAACCTATGTGTTCGCCCTTCTCAATTTAATGGTATTGCCTCCAATAAGGAGAATAAATACTAGTTCCTCTCATAAGTTAGGAATGGTTAGTAATCTGTCTGCGTAACATCATTCAATACGTCGGGCTAATACCCAACATTTTTAACTAATTACCTCGTTCTTCCAAAATAACTACTGCTGGTAATTTTTTGCCTTCTAAAAACTCTAAAAAAGCTCCACCACCAGTAGAAATATAGGAAATTTTATCAGCAATATTATACTTATCAACTGCTGCTAAAGTATCTCCACCACCAGCGATAGAGAAAGCACTACTTTCCGCAATTGCTTCGGCTAATGCTTTAGTACCAGCACCGAATTGGTCATATTCAAATACACCAACTGGGCCATTCCACACAATAGTTCCAGCATTCTTTAGAATTTCCGCAAATTTAGCTGAAGTTTCTGGACCAACATCAAAAATCATGTCTTCATCAGTAACTTCTGATACGGATTTTAAAGTTGCTGTAGCATCTGCTTGTTCAAATGGGCTAACTGTACCAGTTACAATGTCAGTAGGGACTGGAATATCACCACCTTGTTGTTTAGCAGCAGCAGTTAATTTCTTAGATTCTTCAACTAAATTAGCTTCATATAAGGATTTACCAACATTATGGCCATTCGCAGCGATAAAAGTATTAGCGATACCACCACCAACAATTAATTGGTCAACTATTTTAGAAAGAGAGTCTAATACAGTTAATTTAGTAGAAACCTTAGAACCACCAACGATAGCTACCATTGGCCGAGCCGGATTGTCCAAAGCTTTGCCTAATGCTTCCAATTCACCGGCTAATAAAGGGCCAGCACAAGCAATAGGTGCATATTTAGCTACACCATGAGTTGAAGCTTGAGCCCGATGAGCAGTTCCAAAGGCATCCATCACGTAAATATCACATAATTCAGCCATTTTTTTGGCCAGAGCATCATCATTTTTCTTTTCGCCCTTGTTAAAACGGACATTTTCACACAGGGCTACTTCACCATTGTTTAACTTTACGCCATTTAACCAATTTCTAACTAATTTAACTGGTTTACCTAGTAAATTTGATAAATGTTCTGCGACTGGAGCCATGGAAAATTTATCTTCAAACTCTCCTTCAGTAGGGCGGCCTAAATGTGACATTAACATTACTTTAGCTCCAGCTTCCAACGCAAGTTTGATGGTTGGTAACGAGGCTTTGATACGGATATCACTGGCAACTTTGCCATCTTTTAATGGTACATTTAAATCTTCTCGAATTAGAACTCGTTTACCAGCAAGGTCTAAATCGATCATTTTAATGATAGCCATATGTGTTCCTATTTAATTTTAACTTCTTTGTATTCAACATGTTTACGCACTACTGGATCAAATTTTTTCATTACCAGTTTATCTGGAGTTGTACGTTTGTTTTTGGTAGTTGTGTAGTAATGGCCTGTATTGGCAGAAGAAACTAATTTAATTTTATCACGCATGGTTTATATTCCTAAGATTTTTAAGATGTGACAATGTCACGGTATACATTCCTAACAGAAACATTAAGAATGAGAAGTTTTTAATGATATGTAATATCTTTGTATTGATTAATAGATGATTATTAACTAACCTTAATTTCAGTCTTAGTAGTGCCTATATTTAAAGCAACTTTATTTTTTACAACAAATTTTTTCTTAAGATTCTGTATTTCGGTACTAAACTTAGGAACACGAGAAGCAACAACATAACAAACTATTTTACTTTTAAAATGCCGTTGAGAGCAAATTTTCATAGTTGATTCTAATTGTTTAATTGCTTTTTTTACATCCATCCTTTAAGTTCAAGGTAAATCACTTCAGTAAATGGATCATGTATTTCAAATAAATAATCGCAACGTTTCCTTTTATCATTTATCAAACAACCATCAACTTTAACCTTTCTTATACTATGACTGTTTTGATTTTGTATAATAAATGTTCTTTTATTTTCTGGAGTAGATATTATCTTGTTATTTGATACTTGACTACATTTTTCATAGTCCATCTAATTGATTCCCATCTGTAAATTAAGAAGAGAATCAAATTCAACGCTAAATTCATCTGATACTGAATCTATAATATTTGTACCAATTAGCCTAGATTCATCATCAAGTATACTGATTAATACTCCATCTTGTATAGTATATGCCTTTACATCTTTGTAATCTATTGTGAAATCTGGGTCTACAATATCTTTTATTGTTTCATTTCCTTTCTCATTAGCAACATCACGAGCCAAAATCATATTATTTATTGCTGTCAAAATATAAGGACTGTGTGTTGTTATTACAAAATCGTGTTTTGCATTATTATAAATTAATCCAAATAATGATACTATATATTTTTGAGAAACTGGAAAAAGATAGATCGGAAGAG
>JASFYV010000295.1:0-5521 GCA_045046925.1 Candidatus Marithrix sp.
ATTTTCTTATTCTTGATTTTCTTAGATTTACTACGAAGAGATTTTAAAATATTAATTTTAGATCTTATTTTAAAAGTATTTTTCTATTTTTCATTAGAATCTAATGTTAATAGAAACTTTACAACTTCTAAATGTCCTTGTTTCCTGGCAATTTTAATAGCATCATAAGGGTTAACAGAATCTAAGGATGCAAGAAACTTTACAATCTCCAAATTTCCATTATGACTTGCAATTAAAATAGCTTCATTATCTCTATCTCCAGGGTCAACTGAATCTAAGGATGCAAGAAACTTTACAACTTCTAAATGATTACTTTCTGTTGCAAGTATAATGGGTAAATTATCATAGTCCCCAGCATCAACAGAAGGTAGAGATGCTAGAAATTTAACAACTTCTAAATGTCCACGGTCACTTGCTGATGCAATAGATCTGTTGTATTTGTCTCCAGGATCTACAGAAGGTAAAGATGCCAGAAACTTTACAATCTTTAGACAACCTTCTATACTTGCTTCTCTAATAAATTTATTGTTATTTTTACCAGCATTTTGTAAGTACACTAATTTAGGAAAATTGGCTAATTCGCAAATTTTATTAGCAGGTCCCGTATAGTTCATTTTCCTGATAGTCTTTCTAAATGCATCACTAACATTAGATAGATTTTTAACAGTTACTATCCTATCATTAGTTAATACTCTTCTTGATATACCCAATAATTTTCTATCTAATTTAGAAATTTCCATTAAATCCTTTTCAGATAAATATTTCATTACTATTTCTAGAACTTCTGGTGGTAAGTGTGATAATTTAACATCATTTACTGATGGGGGCTTCTGTATGTATATGTTTCTTGGGCACTGGACTTCTGACTCTAGAAGAAGTTTCAGAACTCAATACATCGACGGCCATATTAAAAGTATTTCTGTCAAGACTTGTGATGTAATATGTATCAGATAATATATGATTATCTGTCAATTTAGATTCTGGAATTATTTTAGTTCCCTTAGCATCTGGTCTCATTTCACTAACATCCAACATGAGACCAGCTTTACTTGCATCTAGGTGACGGCCTCTTAAATATGAAGAGGCTTTGTTGTCCATTTTAATTAATTAATAATAAAATAATAAATTTTAAACTTTTTAAAATATTTTCACAAAATATTCATCAGAATTGTAAAGTTTTAAAAAACTTTACATCATAGAGTTTTTTAAAACTTAAATATTTGGTTGTTCTCGTGGAGCTTCTACAGGAATATCTTTCTTACTAATATTATTAAGCATGAGTTGTTTAATAGCATCATTAACAGAAGCTTGTTTTGGTGCTTTAGGTTCGTTAGCAATTCTTTCATTTTGCTCATTGGAATCAATGAAGATAGGATTCATTCCGATATTCATAGCTGCAAGTAGATACTTCAATAATTTAGTAGCATAAGGAGCTGTATAGCGTCCAGTAACGGATTTACCTTCACAATAATCACAAACGTAAGTACTATCACCAATATTATTCCTTGCAAATTCACCACATTCTTTACAATAGACTGCGGTATAACCATCAGAAACTGTCATCAATCGTTCTTGTAAAACTGAAGTACCTCCATGTGAAATAAATGAATCTCTTTCCATTTCACCACAACGTAATCCACCTCGAATACCTCGTCCTCTGCAAGGTTGATGTGAGACTGGTTTCACAGCACCATCACCTCGGCATTGAATTTTATCAGCAACATGATGCTTCAAAGCCTGGAAGAAGCAAGGACCTTGATAAATGAAACCTTCCAATGGTTTCCCACTATTACCTGAATACATCTTTTCGTATCCAAACTGACCACGGTCAAATGCTTCTTCGTCAATGTCAAAAGCGTTAATAAATTCACGATAATCTTTCAAAGTATTACGATGCTTATTAAATTCAAACTTTGAAAATGACCCTCCGTTAATTCTACCTCCAAAGTAAGCTCCAGATTTAGCAGCCATCATTTCTAATAAATAACTAGAAGTCATTCTTGAAGGAAATGAAGTTGGATTAACAATAAAGTCTGGAACGATTCCTGCAGCAGTAAATGGCATATTACGATCAGATTCTACAATACCACAAGTGGCCTTTTGAGCGTTACGAGGAGCAAACTTATCTCCTTCTTGAGGAACTCTAACTAATCGTAACTTAACTTTTATTGTAGTACCTTTGTGACCATTACTGACTAGAACCTTCTCAACAATACCATGATCACCAATTCTAAGATACACACTTTCATCTCGCTTTTCCTTAGATGTACTATCGTATTGAATTTTACCAATCACACAATCTTCTTGCTGTAAATGGGCTCCGATATAAGGAAGTCCATTGGGTCTCAAGTACTTATAAGGATCACCAACATCAGATTTCTTCAATTCTGGCCTTTCCAAATATTCTCTGATATTAGATCCATCATTGGTCAAAATAGTCTTATAAGTAAAGTATTTATAGATTCTAAATCCAGAATTATCCAAAAATTCCTTCTTTACTACAAAAGCGTCTTCTTCAGTGTAAGGATAAGCCATAAATGCAATAACGATATTTTCACCAGGACCTCGTTCATCAAGACCATAAACTTCATACATTTTATTTTCAATCATAGGTCTTTGAGGTCCGGATAATAGCTTAACTGTACCATCAAATCTGTTCTTGTGATTAATATTATAATTTCCCAAGGACTGTTTTCCCATAGACACTTGATAAGTATTTCTAGGAGCTTGATTATGATTAGCATATGGAATTAAGATTGAAGCTGGTCCAAGAATAACTTGCTTATCTAATTCGCAATGTGTATAAATTCTTTTCTTAGATTCCATTTGAAGAACTTCTAAATTGTTATCATATTTGTCTTTTACTTCTTGAAATTCATCATCGGTTTCCTTCAACGTATCAAGATGACCTTTGACATCATTTAAAGCACTAACAGCATCATCAATTTTATGCAACCTATCATTGATTGCATCTGGTGAAATCGCAATCTTAATAGTTTCTTGTTCCCAAGATGAAATCAATTCAACAGCACCAGCAGCAAATAGTTGATCAAAACTCGCTTCTCTAAGTTGAAGTTGGTCAATAATCAATTCTTGAGTATCCGGATCAACTACCAAGACTGGTCTCATTAATCGAGATGGACTTAGATCAATATACAACCAATCCTTTTCTAAAACCACGGACATGTCACGAGGAAGCAAAACAGGGTCACCAGTACGGCGAGCTTTAATCATTAATTCTTTAAGACCTTTACCATCACACCATCCTAGAAATTTACCATTAACCATCAAGTACGTATCTAAATCTCCTTTGTTTTCATAATCAAAAACACGCCTTTGCAAACCTTTACCAGTGTCTCCAATTAGAAATCTGATAATAGATTGATCACTTCTACTCAAAGAAGCCTTAGCAATAACAGTTAGATTTTTGACTAAACCACAATTTTCACTTTCAGGAGTACTAACTGGATCAATAAATCCATATTGAGATGGTTGGACTTTTCTAAGATTATCATCACGTCCTTTACGAGAAATACTGACATCAACAGTAGCCAAATGAGAATGCAATTCAACTAAACTGGCACGATCTAAAGTTTGAGCCACGTTACTTTTAGTCTTGTATCCTTTAACTCCCCAGTTACTAGTATTGAAAGAAGTTTCAAAATTCTCAGTAATAGTTTGATAGATATGAGTTCCCCATTTATTAGAAATCTCATTAATGGATGATACGTTACCAGTTCGGATATCAGTTTGAATAGGATCCAAAGCACTTCTCCAAGCATTTCTAAAGAGTTGTTCCATAACACGACCAGCACCTTCAACACGCTTATTAGACCAGCTATCTCTATCATCAGCCTTAGTAAATCCAGCTTGATATTGTAGGAACTTACTAACCATAATGGCTAATAAATTTATCTTAGCAATTCTAATTCTGTTATCACGATCAGCTTGAGTTTCTCCATCAGGACCAGATAAATTAGCAAGATGTGGGAACAAATCAGTATTTAAAATACGATTGATTTCCTTCTGTTGTCCTTCAGCAGATAAAGCATCAGGTCCAACTTTATTCATCTTACCTTCAATTATGTACTTAACATCATCTTCAACAGCAAAGAAATTAACAATATTACGACCCAACTTATACAATGACTTTTGGAGATTTTCGACAGGAATAAATCTAGAAATAACTTCTTCAATTTCTTCAATGGTGGTTAACCCAAGCAATCTAAAAATTCTCAAAACATTAATTGTCTTATATTTGTCACCTTTAACAGTTTTCATAGATGGTAATCTAATTCTAATAAATTGACTCTTCTTACCGATAATCAATCTGATCAAAGCTGTTCCTCTGGAAGTATTAGCTGTAATATGAACTTCAGGATTGTCCTTACTAGCAGGCTTAATCACAAATATTTTATTAACAGCAAGTTGTTCTTGCAAAAGTACAACTTTTTCAGCTCCATAAACAATGAAATATCCACCAGGGTCGTCAGGGTCTTCACCAAGAAGTGATAGTTCTTGCCGATTCTTACCAGTTAGAATACAATCTAAAGATTTTAACATCACCGGAATCTTACCAATATAAAGTTTATCCTCACTTCTCTTAATTACTTCATTAGATGTTTCACTTTTGTACTGAACCATACGAGCATACCATTCACTTGAGTAACTCTTACCTTGATTTCGAGCAGCTTGAGGAGTTAGTTTTCTAACTTCTTTGAAAACTTTCTCGCTTGGAGGCAAGCGTTCCAGTTCTTGAAATCTAATTACAGTTCCATCATTCATACCCAAAAATCTACCACGAATATTACTTTCAGCATAATTAATTAACCAGTTATTATAAACTTCAATGTGAATATCACCAGGTCGTTCATAAGTTGACATATACCGAGATAATAAATACTCAGATGGACTTGTTGGTAAATGAGTAGGAGAGTCATTATCAAAATTCTTATCCAAAACCACATCATGAGAAATTATATCTTTCTTCTGATTTAAAAACGATGAATCATGCATGAGGGTTTCATTACCTAGATCCATATCAGATTCATCAAGTAAATCTTCATATGCTTGACGTGAATCGTTATCGCGTATTTCTTGAACGGTGCTCATTTTCTAATTTTATAATGAGTAGTATTTATTATTACAATAAATGAAAAATTAATTTTCATTTATTTACTTTAAATAAAATAAAATGGATATCAGTGCTCAAATCTGTAAAAGTTTTGATAGTCTCAAAGAGACTCAGCCATCAATTAGCAGCAATGATAATTACTATTTAGGCACCGATATTATCGATTTAAATTTTACCCCAGTGACTGTGCATATTTCAAATTCAGTCAAACCTGTTAATGTTGATCTTGAAATATATTTAGAATTAGAAGATAACAAAGATATTTTGGGTAGGTATGGGTCTCAACAAGTTAGAAAAATTACTAATCCATTTGAACAAATCGGTAAATCTATTTTTAATAATCGTGCAGCTATTAAATTTGCTAATTCCATTGCCAATGGTGATTTA
>JASFYV010000296.1:0-11407 GCA_045046925.1 Candidatus Marithrix sp.
TTTAATTTATGACTGTTATAAATAATTTTAATTAAACGTATCGTAATGATTTATAAACATAAAAAGTTGGCATGGGCATGGTAGGTAGTTACAAATATTTAATTAACCATATTGCTGTAGTCGGTTTTACTATTACAATCATACATGCCTATATGATTTCGTTATTTAGGAAAGATGTCTAATAGTTGAATAGAGTGAAAAACTAATATTTTATAAAAAAAGTTATTGGGATTAATTTTGTTCTATCCAACCTATTATCTTATTTAAGAAGTTTTTCTAGTAGCATAGATTTTATCTCGCCATAAATGAGTTTTGGTTTTAATATCATGTATATCTAATGAGGTTAAAGAACGAGATTTTAATAAATGTTTACCAGCTACCCAAACATCAGTAACTTTATCTCTTCCAACAGCATATACTAATTGTGACAAAGGGTTATAAATTGGTTGAGTTTCAATATCACTCATATCAATTGCTACAATATCAGCAGATTTACCTGGTACTAAAGAACCAGTAATATCATCAATTCCTAATGCTTTTGCTCCATTTAAAGTTGCCATTTGTAATGCAGTTGAAGCTGGAATGATACTGGCATCTTTGCTCAGAATTTTAGCTAACAATGCAGCCGTTCGCATCTCTCCTAACATATCCAAATCATTATTACTAGCGGCACTATCAGTACCTAAAGCAATATTAATTCCAGCTTCATGTAATTTAGAAATTGGACAAGTTCCACTAGCCAACTTTAAATTAGATTCAGGACAATGAATAATATTAACTCCATGTTCTTCCAACAAATCCATCTCTTCATTTTTTAATGAAGTCATATGAACTGCCATCAGTTTTGGCGATAATAAACCTAATTTTTTAAGTCTAGTTAAAGGTCGTTCTCCATTTTTCTTGACGGCATCCTTAATTTCAGTAGTTGTTTCATGTATATGCATATGAATTGGTAGGTCAAATTCTTCGGCTAACAATTTACCAGCTTTTAAGGAAATATCAGATACAGAGTAAGGTGCATGTGGAGCTAAAGCAGTTTGAATCAATGGATTATCACTAAATTGTTCATGTACTACCCGACCTTTTTGCAAATATTCATTGGAATCTTTAGCCCAAGCAGTGGGAAAATCAATTAATATTAAACCGAGAGTGGCACGGATTCCAGCCTGACTAGCAATCTCTCCTACTACATCTGGGAAAAAATACATATCATTAAAACAGGTGACTCCACTGCGTAACATTTCTGCTATTGCTAATTTAGCACCATCAGCAACGAAGCTTTCATTAACATGAGCTTGTTCTGCTGGCCAAATATATTCATTTAGCCATTTTTCTAACGGCATATCATCTGCAAATCCACGTAATAAAGTCATTGATGCGTGGGTATGAGCATTGATTAAGCCAGGGATCAATAAATGAGTATTTAAACGATAGGTAATTCGGGCTGAAAAACGTTTTACTGCTTCATCGATAGGCAAGATTGCTACTATTTTACCATCTTGTATCGCAATAGCATGTTGTTCATAAACGGTATTTTCTGGTTCAACTGGAATAATCCAACCAGCATATATAAGAATATCAAGATGTTGCATTATTTATTATATGGTATTTTATTAAGAAGAATTTATGTTACAACAGTTTAATTGGACAAGCAAATTTACCTTTAGTATCCACATTAAGTCGATGATATTCTAATTGGTAATCTTTTGGCTCCCCATTGTCCGGCTTGAGCCTCAAATATTCCATTGCAAATTGTACCGCACTTATTACATTTACCTTCAGAAGTAAGATTCCAATTTCCTAATACATACCAATCTCTTTCAATTAGCATATTGTTACAATTATGGCAATAAGTACTAGCTCCAACTTGATCATGTATATTGCCAGTATAAACATAACGAATTCCATTTTTTTTAGCAATTTGCCGAGCTTTGGTCAAAGTATTTGCTGGAGTTCGTGATTTATCTAACATTTTCCAAGCAGGATGAAAAGCAGTGAAATGAATAGGTATATCTACTCCAAGATATTCCACTATCCATTGAGTCATATTCTCAAGTTCTAATTCGGAATCATTTTCATCTGGAATTAATAAAGTAGTTATTTCTAACCAAGTATTAGTTTTATGTTTGAGATATAACAAGCAATCTAATACTGGTTGTAAATGTCCACCAGTATATTTATGATAAAACTGTTCGGTAAAAGCTTTTAAGTCCACATTGGCTGCATCCATATAGCTAAAAAATTCAGCTCTTGGTTCGGCATTAATATAACCAGCTGTAACGGCAACTGATTTTATGTTTAATTTATGACATTCTTTTGCTATATCAATAGCATATTCATGAAAAATTACTGGGTCATTATAAGTATAAGCTACGCTACGACAGCCTAATTTACGAGCTGTTTTGGCTATATCTAATGGAGTTGCAATATCTGCAAGAATATCAGTTTTTTTAGATTTGCTTATATCCCAATTTTGGCAAAATTTACAGGTTAAATTACAACCAGCAGTCCCAAATGATAAAACTGGGGTGCCTGGTAAAAAATGATTTAGTGGTTTCTTTTCAATTGGATCAATACAAAAACCACTAGAACGCCCATAGGTTGTCAGCATAATCTGCTGTTCTAAATTAGCTCGTACAAAACATAAACCACGTTGACCAACTTTTAATTTACAAAATCGTGGACATAAATCGCATTGTACTCTACCATCTGTTAAGTGGTGCCAATAATTTGTGGGATTTGCTTGCATATTTTGTGGTATTATATTTTTAAGGGAAATAATTTGTCTTGATAAATAAAAAATTACCATCGCCACAATTTTGAGGCATAATACTAAAATGTCAATAGCTTTCAGCTTGACCAAAAAAATCCAACGTTTTTTGCTAACTTATCTGTTACTACTATTACCAGCTATTGCAATAGTAATAGTAATTTATTATGCAGAAGTAAAAACTAATAAAATAGCCTTAGAAATCCAAGCAACTGATAATTTACAAGGTCAGTTTGAATTAGTCTTAAATGAGTTTAAATATATTATTTCTGATTTATTATTTTTAGCTGAACATAATGAAATTAAAACATTATTAAACTCAGATAATATCAATGCTCGCCAAAATTTAGCCAAAGAATATCTTGTTATTATTACACATAAAAAAATTTATGATCAAGCAAGATTTTTAGATCAAAATGGTTTAGAGATAGCAAGAGCCAATTTTAATAACGGAAACCCATTTGTTGTTCCAAAAGATAAATTACAAAATAAAGGTAGTAGATATTATTTTCAAGACGCTTTTGTATTGAAACGGGGCGAAATATTCGTATCACCATTTGATTTAAATATTGAAGGAGGCCAGATAGAATTACCATTAAAGCCCATGTTGCGTTTTGCTACTCCTGTTTTTGATAATAATGATAATAAACGAGGCATTGTTTTATTAAATTATTTGGGCAACAATTTATTACATAAAATACGCAGGCTATCATCTAAAAACTCTTACGATATAATGTTATTAAATCAACAAGGTTTTTGGTTACATTCTTCTAGTCCAGATGATGAATGGGGATTTATGTTAGCAGATAGAAAAGATAAAACTTTTGGTAAACGCTTTCCTGTTGAATGGGAAACAATTAATTTTGATAAAGATGGTCAATTTTATACTGACAATGGTTTATTCACTTTTAATACTGTTTATCCTTTAACTAGTGAATCTAATACAACAACTCATGCCACTAAAACATTTAGCACTGATATTTCAGAATATTATTGGAAATTAATTTCCTATGTGCCTTCTACAGTTTTAACTACTAGTTCTAAACAAATTATAATCAATATAAGCTTACCGTTTTTAGGATTAATAATTTTGATGGCAATAATTGCATTAATTATAACTAATATCTTAACTAAGAATGCTGAATCTAAAGCTTTTTTACAACATAGTGAAGAACAATTACGTTTGCTAATAGAAGGGGTGGTAGATTATGCAATCATTATGTTAGACCCACAAGGCGGAATTATTAGTTGGAATAGTGGAGCAAAGCGGATTTTACAATATACAGCAGATGAAATTATTGGAAAGAATATATCTATTTTTCATCCAGCCGAACATATAAAGGAAGGTAAAGTAGAAAAAATATTAACAACTGCTATCAAAGAAGGTAAAGCTGAAGATGAAGGCTATCGGATTCGTAAAAATGGTTCCAGATATTGGGCTCATATAACTCTTACTGCCTTACGCAAACCAGATGGTACATTACGAGGGTTTACCAGTGTAACTCGTGATATTACTGAACAGAAAAATGCAGAGGAAAATACTCGGCAAAGTGAAATGATGTTTCGGGCTTTATATGAATCTTCTGGTGATGCAATTTTATTATTTGATGAAAACGGAATTTTTGATTGTAACCCTTTAGCTGTTAAAATTTTTGGTTGTAATGATAAATTTGACCTTATTTCTCTTCATCCTGCTGATTTATCTCCACCAACCCAACCCGGTGGAGAAAATTCCAGGGAACTAGCTGATAAATATATCCAACTTACTATTAAAGAATATAGTAATAGCTTTGAATGGACGCATTGTCGTTTGGACAAAACAAATTTTCAGGCTGAAGTATTGCTAAATTCCTTAAATTTTTATGATTGGCCAGTTTTACAAGCTGTAGTGAGAGATATTACTGAACGTAAACAAACTGAGAAGAAGATCGAGTTAGCTAATGAACGAATTCAGGAATTAAATAAACAACTTCTCTCAGAAAATCAACGTATGAGTACTAAATTAGAAATTACTCGCCAGTTGCAACAAATGATGTTACCGAAAGAACAAGAGTTAAGCAATATTAAAAGCTTGGATGTAGCTGGTTTTATGAATCCGGCAGAAACCGTTGGAGGAGATTATTATGATGTATTACAATATGATGGACATATTTTATTTGCAATTGGAGATGTTACTGGTCATGGTTTAGAAAGTGGGGTGTTAACAATTATGGTTCAAACTGCAGTACGAACTATGTTGGCTCATAATGAAACTACTGATTTATCTAAATTTTTAAATACGTTAAATAATGTTATTTATAATAATGTACAGCGAATGAATTCTGACAAAAATTTGACTTTAGCATTGTTAAACTATGAGCCAATAAATTCGTTAACTCAATCCAATGTCGAAGAAGATGTTAAAGGAATTTTATATTTAAGTGGTCAACATGAAACTATTATTATAGTACGTGCGAATGGTGATATAGAAGAAATTGATACTATAGATTTAGGTTTTCCGATTGGTTTGGAAGCAGATATTTCTGAATGGATAGCTCAAGTTTCAATTCAATTAAAGGTTGATGATGTGGTAGTACTTTATACTGATGGAATCACAGAAGCAGAAAACTGTAATAAGGAATTTTATGGATCAAAAAAATTGCATAAAATTATTAAACAAAATAGACATTTAGATGCAAAAGATATTTGTTACAGTATAGTTTATGATGTACTAAGATTTATTGACGAACAGGAAATATATGATGATATTACTCTATTAATATTCAAACAAAAATAATCGTATTTTAATTATTACATTGTTTCTTTTCTAACTTAAATTTATACATTCCAGAATCAGCAATATTTATTAAATCATCTGGTGACATATATTGTTTTTCATAACTAAATTCTGCAAATCCAAAACTAAAATCAATTGGTTGATTATGAATTACTTGATTATTTAGTTGTTGTCTAATTCTATTTATTAGGCTATTAATCTGTTGAATTTCGACTCTGGGAAAGATCAATAAAAACTCATCACCTCCCATTCTAAATATGTAATCAGAAGACCTAGTAATTTGTTTTAGAGCTTCCACTACTTTACCAATTAATAAGTCACCTTCAGCATGACCATGAGCATCGTTAATTTTTTTTAAATTATCTATATCTATATAACAAATAATAAAATTTTCTTTAGTTTTTTTCGTTGTTTCAATCTGTTTAGTTAAAATTTCGTAAGCAAATCTACGGTTAAATACTCCTGTCATTTCGTCAGTGATTGACACTTGCAATAATTTTTCTAAAGCTTCTTTCAATTTTATATGTACATTGATTCTAGCTAATACTTCTTCAGTAATAAACGGTTTTGTTATGTAATCAACTCCTCCAATTGCAAATGCTTTTAATTTATCTTTAATTTCAGATAATGCTGTAATAAATATAATTGGAATATCTCTAGTTAATTCTTGAGCTTTTAAGCGTCGACAGACTTCTATACCATCCATACCTGGCATCATTATGTCTAGTAAAATTAAATCTGGGATTTTTTTATGTACAAATTCAATAGCTTTATCACCATTTTGAGCTGCTGCTGGTTTGTAGTCATGCTCTTTCAACATACTACCTAAAACTTGCAAATTTTGGGGATTATCGTCAACGATTAAAATTAAAGGTTTTTTACTCATATCATATACATCTTAAACGATTTAAGTCAGCAAATCGGAAAGGTAAAGTAAAAATTACTACCTTTCTTCACTTTCAACCTACATTCCAAATCTTTTACAATATCTTCTTTTTCAGTTTTAGCAGTAATAAAAATTATTGGAATTTCACAAGTTAAGGGATTTTCTTGTAATATTTTACATACTGTAAAACCATCTATTCCTGGCATCACAATATCCAGTAAAATAAGGTTTGGTAATTTTTTTTACAAAATTACATGTTCGCCATTTTGAGCCAATGCAGTTCTATAGCTGTTTTTATCTAAAATATTACCTAATATTTGCAGATTCAATGGCATATCATCTACAATCAAAATTAATGCTTGCTCACTCATGGAATATTTATTGCCACAATAAATTTAATATTATATCAGTTTCTTATATTACGGTCAATGTTGATAATACTGTTTTTAATAGATAAATAATTCATACCAAATTGATAATTTTAATAATTTCAAGTTATGCAGACTTCAAGTCAATGCCATTAAGTTAAGCGAATCTCTCCGGAATCTAAAGCAACACTTTGATATTATTAACTTATAAATTAAATATTTACCAAGCCAATGCTTTGAACTCCAAAAACCTTATTTCCTTAACTTAATGGTATTGAGACTTCAGGTAGGATGTAATGAGTATGCGAATTACATCAAATAAGTTCAATTTACCTAATCTTTTAATGCAATTTATTCCTCATTGCCTCCTACATGTATATTTACAATGGCTATAATTGACATCTGTTCATTTTATTGTTTTAATTGTGACAAGGTTATCCATGTATAGCAGTGATTAATTTAACATATCTTATACCCAAATAGGTGTTCTGGAATTATAGTTTTAATTGTGAATTAGTGAATGAAGAATGGCTAATTACTAATGTTTTTGACTTTCATTAAAAATTAATAATTCACAGTTAAGCACTCATAATTAATTATATATCAATTAGTTAAAACTATCCCAAACTCCTATATCATTCCAATTGAGAACAAAATGTATTATATCGGTGATTTTGCACTTTCAACTTTTCGTCATAATAAATTGCTAGAATTAGCTCAAATTAATACTTTAGATAGGGCTAAATATATATACTTTATTGACTTAAAACGACCTTTATCGGAAGTTGAAGAATCTCATTTACAAGCTTTATTATCAAATTGCCAAACAGTATCTAAACTACAATCAGGTCTCTTAGTTTTACCCCGAACTATTTCGCCTTGGTCAACTAAAGCAACTGATATAGCTCATGTTTGTGGTTTAACAACAATAAAAACTTTGGAAAGAGGAGTATGGTGGCCGAATCTTAACGATTCTAAAATTGACTTAAATTTAATCCATGATCGGATGACGGAAAGATTGCTAACAAATATTGAGCAAGATATATTTACTCAAGAAACTCCTCGTTCATTACAAGTAATTGATATTTTAGCTAATGGGAAACCAGCTTTAATCCAAGCGAATCAAGCTCAGGGATTGGCTTTATCTACAGATGAAATAGATTATCTATACACTAATTTCCAAGAATTAAATAGAAATCCAACTGACGTTGAATTAATGATGTTTGCTCAGGCTAATTCTGAACATTGTCGCCATAAAATTTTTAATGCAGATTGGACAATAGATAAACAAGCCCAGTCATCATCATTATTTCAAATGATCCGCTACACTCATAAACAGCATCCAGGTAAAGTATTATCTGCTTATCATGATAATTCTGCGGTATTACAAGGCTTTATCGGCCAACGTTTCTTCCCAGATACTAATGATATATATAAATCACATGAAGAAGCAATAGATATTTTAATAAAAGTAGAAACTCATAATCATCCTACCGCAATCTCTCCATTTCCAGGAGCTGCTACCGGTTCTGGGGGAGAAATTAGAGACGAGGGAGCTACTGGGCGTGGAGCTAAACCGAAAGCTGGTTTGACTGGTTTTTCAGTATCTAATTTGCGAATTCCTGATAATATTCAACCATGGGAAACTAAATATGAAACTCCTTCTCGTCTAGCTACAGCCTTACAAATTATGTTAGAAGGACCAATTGGAGCTAGTTCATTTAATAATGAGTTTGGTCGCCCAGCAATTTGTGGTTATTTCCGTACTTTTGAAATGGAAGTGAATGGAAGACGACGAGGTTATCATAAGCCTATTATGTTGGCTGGTGGAGTTGGAAATATTAGGTCAAATGATGTACAAAAACAGGTTATTCCTCCTGATAGTATGATAATTGTGTTGGGTGGGCCAGCTATGTTAATTGGTTTAGGTGGTGGAGCAGCTTCTTCCATGGTCTCTGGGCATAGTGATGAAAATTTAGATTTTGCTTCGGTACAACGTGGGAATCCAGAAATGCAACGGCGTTGTCAAGAAGTTATTGATACTTGTTGGCGAATGACTGATTCTAATCCAATTATATCCATTCATGATGTTGGAGCTGGTGGTTTATCCAATGCTTTACCAGAATTAGTGCATGACAGTAATTGTGGGGGTAATTTTGATTTACAAACTATTCCATCAATTGATTCCAGTTTATCTCCATTAGAAATTTGGTGTAATGAAGCTCAAGAACGTTATGTATTAGCCATTGCTAAGGAAAATTTACCAATATTTGATAAAATATGTGTAAGAGAACGCTGTCCTTATGCAGTGGTTGGAAAAGCTACCGCCAAACAGCAATTAAAACTTACCAATGATAATACCAAACCAATCGATATGCCAAGTTCAGTATTATTTGGTAAGCCACCTAAAATGCTACGAGAAGTGGAACGGCAATCCCAAAATTTACCACCTCTTGATTTAACCCAGATAAATTTACAAGAAGCAGCTTTACGAGTATTACATTTACCTGCTATAGCTAGTAAAAGCTTTTTAATCACCATTGGAGATCGAACAGTTGGTGGTTTGACAGTAAGAGATCAGATGGTTGGGCCTTGGCAAGTTCCAGTGGCCGACTGTGCAGTGACAGCAACCAGCTATGGCAGTATTACTGGTGAAGCAATGGCAATCGGCGAACGTACTCCATTGGCTTTACTGGATGCTCCAGCTTCTGGTCGTATGGCGATTGGAGAGGCTTTAACTAATATTGCTGCAGCTCGTATTGAACAGTTAAGTGATATTGTGTTATCTGCTAATTGGATGGCTGCGACTGGACAACTAGATGAAGATATAGCTTTATTTGAAACAGTACAAGCAATAGCGATGGAACTATGTCCGGCAATTGGTATTAATATTCCAGTTGGGAAAGATTCCTTATCTATGCATACTCAATGGCAAGATAAAGCTGTTACCTCTCCTATGTCATTGATTATTTCAGCATTTGCCCGAGTTACTGATATTAATTCTAGTCTAACTCCTCAATTAAAACCTGGAAATACTGTCTTAATATTGATAGATTTAGGGCGTGGCAAAAATCGTTTAGGCGGTTCAGCATTAGCTCAAGTTTATAATCAATTGGGCAATATAGCACCGGATTTGGATAATCCTAAAGATTTAGTTAGTTTCTTTTTAGCTGTTCAAACTTTGAATCAGCAAGGTAAAATATTAGCTTATCATGATCGATCTGATGGAGGCTTATTTACCACTTTATGCGAAATGGCATTTGCTGGTCATACTGGTTTGGATATTAATTTAGATAGTTTAGGAAAACCACTTGCCAGTTTATTTAATGAAGAATTGGGAGCTGTGTTACAAATTAAAGCAACTGATTTTGTTGAAGTGCAGACTTGGTTTAAGCAAAATACTGATTTAAAAGTCCATCTTATAGGTCAACCTAATGATACTGAAATTTTGAATTTTTATCATCAAGAAGCTCTTATTTTAAGATTTGAACGTAATGAATTGCATAAAACTTGGAGCAAAACTAGTTATCAAATGCAAAAATTACGTGACAATCCAGATTGTGCCGAACAAGAATATAATAATCTTATAGAAAATAAAGGTCTCTTAGTAAAATATAACTTTTCTCTCCAAGCTCCAAATATAACAGGAACTAGGCCTCGCATAGCTATTTTACGTGAACAAGGAGTAAATGGCCAATTAGAAATGGCAGCAGCTTTTGATCGAGCTGGATTTACTTGTGTTGATGTGCATAGTAGTGATATTTTATCTGGTAAGACTACTTTGCAAGATTTCCAAGCGTTAGTTGCTTGTGGTGGTTTTTCCTATGGTGATGTATTAGGTGCTGGTGGTGGTTGGGCTAAGTCTATCTTATTTAATACTAGAGCTTATGACGAGTTTTCCGCTTTTTTCCAACGTTCTGATACCATATCATTAGGAGTTTGTAATGGTTGTCAAATGTTGGCACAGTTACAAGAATTAATTCCAGGAGCAAATTGGCCTAAATTTACCCATAATTTATCTGAACAATTTGAATCTCGGTTAGCGATGGTAAAAATTATTGAATCTGCTTCAGTATTTTTGCAAGGAATGGAGAATTCCCGTTTACCAATTGTGGTTGCTCATGGAGAAGGAAGAATAACTGAGATAGTTGCTAATGAGTTGGTAACTTTGCAATATATTGGTAACAATGAACAGGCTACTGAAATTTATCCGGCTAATCCTAATGGGTCTAAGTCAGGTGTAACTGGTCTAACTAGCAAAGATGGACGAGTTACCATTATGATGCCACATCCAGAACGATTATTTTTAAGTAGTCAATATTCTTGGTTACCAGATTATTGGTCAAATGAATATGGACCTTGGATGCAGATGTTTTGGAATGCTAGACGTATATTTTAAATTAACTTCAGGATTAGAAATAATTGTGAATTAGTGAATGAAGAATGGTTAATTACTAACTGAAATTACGCAAAGTGTGATAAATATAGAAATTAAAATAACTAATGGTAATTAAATTTGTGCAGCTTTCAAAATTTGCAGTTCGTCAAAAGCAGTTTTAATAGCTTTAAGATATAGTTTAGACCTCAAGGCAAAATGATTGAGATTA
>JASFYV010000297.1:0-6066 GCA_045046925.1 Candidatus Marithrix sp.
GTTCCGGCAGTTGTCTTGGGCATTATTGCAGGAGCATTGGGTCTGGAAGATATTTTAACTCAACGTTTCGCTTAATTTTAGTCTAATTTCTTTGGAAGAATCAGGCTTTTTATCTAGGACTTAACAGTCAAAGCCCACCGCCGATTCGTTAACATATAGTATATTTTGTTCTCCATCAAGGTTATAAACTTTTCTTATACCATTTTCATCAGCATCTAACACCCTACAAGCTACCGAAAAATTAGAATGTTGTAATACAAATATCTTTTGCAACAAACCAAAATTCACTATTTTCATCAACCATAGTCCTAAGCTGATTAGATTCAAACTCAAAAGATAACATTTTACGCTGTTTGAAAATCAATTTTGAACCATTCTCCTTGTGGCCGATATTCAACAAAATGTTTGTGCAGATGGATAAACACTATGACCTATTTTGACTAAACCAACTTTGGATTTATTAGTCATATTCAACTTTTAGCAATGTTACTATCTGGATGTGATATTGAAACAGTCGATAAATTAATAGATGAATCTTGCTTAGTTGTTTTTGCAGGTTGTGCAATTTCTGACGGAGATGATGAAGTTTCTTTTTTATCTTCCTCTTTCTTAGATTCCTCTTCTTGTTCTTTCAGAGCAACCATAGTTTCTTGCATCTGCTTGACCCATTCATTAAACTCACTACTCAAAGCAGTTTCAGTACTTGAAATTAATTTATCAATATTGTTTTGTTTCATTTGGTTAGAAGTTGATAGTGCAGTCCACCAATTAAGAATATTAGTTAAATTTACAGCAGCTTGATTATATTTTGTTAACCGTTCTTCCACTTTCTTATAGCCCAAATAAGTGGTGAATGCGGCTACAAGCCCAGTTGTAAATGCTATCCACAGTTCAAATCCACGTGCCGCAAGCAAAGTACCAATACCACCCAAACCATAAATACACCATTGTAAAATAGTCCATTGATATTCTAATTTAGTAGTTTTATCCTGATAATAACTAAGCTGATCTTCAAGACGCATTTTAATATAACGTTCTGGAGAAAGCATAGTAAAACCATCATCATTTTCTGCTACGCTATATTGTGGTGGTAAATTACCATCATACTTTTTCATAGCTGACATTTTAACTTCAGTTTGCATCAGATGACTATTGAGTTGTTTTACTTTCTCAGCAATCTCAATTTCTCTTTCTTTATCATTGTGATAATTACCAGTTTTAGTACGATAACGGAAAATCTCACTTTTTAGATTTTCAGCACTACTGCGTAACCATATCCATTTTTTCCCATTACTAAAATGGTTTGCTATCCCAATTAAAAGTGTGATTATGATTGGAATTGCTACAATAACCCATTGTAAAAAAATGATTAACATTTCAACATAAGATGTTATAGTTTTATGTTTAGATAAGAATTTTATAAAAAAATTTGAATTTTCATAAGTTTCTAAAACAATTTTTAGTAATTCTTTTCTTGGTTCACTTGGTTTTTTAACTAGTTCAGCAGATTTAGCTAGTTCAGTAGATTTATCTAGTTTATTAATAAGCTTTTCAACAAAATCTTCACATTTATTCTTTTTGTCTTCATCAGAAGTAAAAATATTAGTATTAGAATTATCAGAATATTCGTTAATAACTTTTCTCAAACTATCATCATTACAAACATATTTTTTTGACACATTACTATCTTTTTTTGATACATTACTATCTTTTTTTAATATGTCAACGAAGTATTTTTGCATAGTATTTATTTCCAACTCTTTGAGTTGTATGCTTAAACACAACCTCTTCATAATTTTATCTGAATTAAATTCCTTTATGATGTTTCTTGAATTTTCATAGTAACAAGAGTCTTCCACAACGGAACGATTTACAAAAATAATTTTTGATTGTTGAATTTGCAAGTCTAAAGTAGCTTGTAATAAAGCGACTGTAGTACCAAGTACCGCAAATAAAATTATTAAAAATTGTAAACGGTGAAACCACTTTTGTTGTTGGGTTGCGTTTTTGTCGTAAATGGCAAATTGTTGCCAAGCAAGTTTTAGAGTATTATCACCACCAAGTTGTCGGTAAATAAGTTGATCTAACTCTTTAACATCATCTTTAATTGAAAATTGAATTATCTTACCATCAGCAATTATTTCTGCTAATTCAGGATTAGGGATAAAGTCTGGAGGGTTTTGAGATAATTCAGCAATTTCATCTGCTAACTTTCCAGTACCAGTAATGGTTATAATAGGCCAGCCCATACGAACGGCTTGTAAAACTTCAGCACGTGCCTCTTCTTCACCCCCTACTAATATCATTACTGCAGCTTTCTGAGAAGACATCGCTGCACCTAAACGATACTTAAACTCTATTATATGTTTATCATCATCAACTAGCACAAAATGTGTATGGTTTGATTCTAATGGTATAGTTTCTTTAGCATTTTCTTCCTGCTCTGGATAACTAACTTGAGTGGATGTAGCAACGCCAATTAATGGTGATTTATATCCACGATCAGCAATACATTGTCCAATTAAAGTAGTTAAATCAGAGGTTTTACCACTATCCATTATGACAGCATCCAAATTAATTGCTGTTCTGGCTAAACCACGACTGAATAATTGTATTAGTCTTTGTTGAATTGATTCATCTAAGTCTTGAGCATCGCCTGAAATCATAATTACAGATATAGGCGTAGTTAATGGTAGTTTAGATACTGCCTGTTCTGGGGTAATGTCTGATGAAACTTTGATTACTTGAGCAGAATTTTTATTGGGAAAAACAATTGTTTGGTAAGATTTATTTGTTAAAGTAGATGTATCTGATGATTTTTTAGATAAGTTTTTTATCTGTTTAGGTATCTTGTCAAAAATAGTCATTACTTCTTCCTTCTGATTAAGTTATATAGCATTTTTCGACTGGATAGATTACACTAACATTAAATAACTAATTGATATTTACATCGAATTTAATTAATAATTGCTATAGTTTGTATTTTTAACCTAAGTTCTATATAAGAAAAATTTAACTAGTTCTACCTCTAAAAAATAATTCATAATAGAAATTAGTTAAAAATCTACAAGAAATATTTCAGGAGATACAAATGATGAATGTAACAGAAATATACTGTGATGTCGATATATATCTACTATCTTGGAGAAAAAGTTTATTAACCAATAAAAAAATGCAATCGAACATTTTTAATGTCATAAAGTTAAGTAACGAAACAGTTACTCAAACTGATTCAACTAATAATAACAACCGTGTACCAGTTGGAAATTGCATATTTTGCCAAACTTCATCAAGACTCAAAACCTCACATTTGTTCTGTAAACACCAACCTTGATAAACCAGATAAATATCTCTAGCTCTTTCCTTGTTAGTTGAATCTGGAATAGTCACCAATAAAATTTCAAAAGTCTTCTGCTCAACTTTACTTCGTTGATTAGGTAGAGAATATTGGCCGGTTTTGCTGGTACTTGGGAGGATTTTTTCAAATATCTAATCTTGAAAAATTACTGCTTCTTTTTTACGACTCCCAAAAATTACTCGGTAAAAATTAGGTTTATTAATGAAGTTAAGCCTTTCTACACTTTGTTTAAAAGCAACCTCAGTTGAAACGACCCCGCTTAAGTCTTTTACCAATTCAGATGGCGTTCTATTTTATGAGTATTTAAACAAAGAGAGGATAGAAATTGTTTAACAACTAGTGTACCAGTGGCTTTAACTATTTCAGTAATACGTCTTTTCGGACATGTACTACGGCCTATTTTGATTAAACCGTGTTTAGATTTGACCAATATAAAGATAGGATAAATTGCTCCTATTTGGTAGCAGTCTGCTATACTATTCGTACGGCAAGACTAGCTAGTTAATTGTCTTGGGGTTGTTACAAAACTACCTTTAAGCTATTTACCAACTATTTAATCAGAAAATTATATGATTTGCAACTATTTAAGAATTGTTTTGAACAAGATTTAACGGATTAAAAGATAGGCAGGATTTTAAACCAATGTATTTCTGATTTAATCATGTTTTATCTTATAATCAGTGTAATCCTGTTCAAAAACTTTAGAGATAAAAAAATGAAATACCTACTAATAATTTCCGTATTAATAACCACTATGTCTATTAACGCCGAAGTAATCACAGACGGCACTCTCGGTCAAAAAATTAATCTACCTGGCTCTGATTTCCAAATCACCTCAGATTTAGGCCAACAACACGGTGGCAATCTCTTCCACAGCTTTCAGGATTTTAATTTAAATAGTTTAGAAAGTGCTACTTTTTCTGGGTCAAACAATGTTCAGAACATTATCAGTCGAGTAACTGGTGGTAATCCTTCCAATATTGACGGTTTAATTCGTTCCACAATTCCCAATGCTGATTTCTATTTCCTCAATCCATATGGAATCATGTTTGGCTCAAATGCTCAGTTGGATGTGCAAGGAAGTTTTCACGTTAGTACAGCAGATTATTTACGTTTGGGAAATAAAGGTAGGTTTAATGCTCGTAATCCAAGTGATAGTTTATTAACCATTGCTCCGATTGAAAGTTTTGGTTTTTTATCCACTTCCCAAACTAAATTAACTATTAATAATAGTAGTTTATCTACTGACGAAACCTTATCTATAATTAGCAATAATATTGATATTAACCAAGCCAAACTTACTGCCAAACATTTAAATTTAATAAGTGCAACTGGTGCTGTATTAATAGAAGATTTAACAGTTGTTGATAAATTGGGAGATATTAACATACAGAATTCACAGTTTGAAAGCAATACCATTGAATTAAAAGCAAATAATATCTCATTACGAAATGGAACTATAATAAACGCTAGTGGTGATGGAGCAAATATTAATCTGCATGCTGGTGACTCTATTTTAGCTATTGGTGAAAATACTGAGCTAATAGCAACTGCATTAAAAATTGAGTCTGGTAAAGATGCAAATATTACCCTGACAGCTAAACAAATTATTTTTCAAGATGGAGCATATATTTTTAGTAAAACTAGTGATAACAATGATGGTAGTGATATAACTTTGAATGCTAAATCAGTTCTATTCACAGGTTCTGGTAGTCAATCAGCAGGTTTTCCAACCACCATTAAATCAACCACTGTTAGTAAACAAGATGACGCTGGTAAAAGTGGTGATTTAGTAATCAATGCTGAAAATATTGCTGTTAAAGATAACGGTTATTTTTATGTTACTACTGATGGTACTGGTCAAGGTGGAGATATGATTTTTAAAGCTGATAATTTTCAATTAGAAGATGCAGTTATAATCATAGATACCACTAATAATGGAGATGCTGGAACTATAAAATTTGATATTACTGAAGATATAGATGCTAAGGCTGGTTCAATCTACAACTTTACTTTTCCACCATTTGTTGGTAATGCTGGAAAAATTATAGTTAATGCTAAAAATATTAATTTAGAAAATGGCTCCTATCTTATGTCAAATTCGTTTGGAATTGGCAGAGCTGGTGATATAACAGTTAATGTCCAAGAAACAATTAAAATATCAGGAGCAAACTCTGAGGCTGGTTGGGGTAGTTTAATTGGTTCTAGTTCCAATGTTAAAATACCGAGTATTTTAGGTGGTGATGCTGGTAATATTATCATAACTGCCAATAACTTATTACTGGAAGATGGAGGCCAAATTACTTCTAGTTCAATTGCTCCTAAAGACATGCAGAGTGGTAAAGGTGGCGTTATTAATATAGATGTACAAAATATAGAAATTACCGGAGTTAATCAGTATGGAGAAACTGAAGATGGCTTTAGTTCCGGTATTTATGCTCGTAGTATTGGAGTTGAAGATAATGCTGGCAATGGTGGAGAGATTTTTCTTCAAGCAGATTCTTTAACAATAGCTGATGGAGGGATTATCATTAGTAGCACTAATAACTATGCTAATAGCGGTGAAATAGAAATCATAGTAAAAAATGATATTAATATCAGTGGCGATTCTAAGTAGGAAGACAAAATTATATTACCAAAAATTAAGTAAAATTAATATTATAATTTTTTCCAATATTAGCTAGTATATTATACAAAGAATCTCTCAG
>JASFYV010000298.1:0-13739 GCA_045046925.1 Candidatus Marithrix sp.
ATATTTTAACCCAACGTTTCGCTTAATTTTTAGTCTAATTTCTTTGGAATAATCTGACATTTTATCTAGGATTTAACTGTCGAAGCCCACTGCCTAAAAACGTTACTTTAAATATATTCACTCTAAAAACTGTTGCCAAAGCAGTACGATACTATTGTGGTATAATGAAATTTTATACCTAACTTAGTACTACACTGGCTAATTTATAATACTTTTTGATAAGCAGCTTCATCTTCTCCACCAAATACTGCAAATAATTTTTCTACTAATTTAGCTATTTCCGCACTCATAATCGTAAAATCAGCTTGAAACTGTTGTTCAAAACTTTCAGCGTCAATTTCATTAACTTGAGTTTGGATTAAGTCCAAAATTTGTAACCTTCTAATTACTAATTCATCATCAACTATTAATCCTAATCTATCATTCCATTCTAATGCTAGACGTTTAACCAATTTACCAGCTTTTAAATGAGCGTTAATTTCTTTAGCTAATAAATCTTGTCTTTTACAATTTGCTTCTGCCCCATCGATATTTGCCAATACACAAGCATCGCCCAACTCGAAATCGGCCGGACAATCATTAGGTTGTATTAACCATTGCGTCATTATACTAGATATATTTTGGCATAATTTAGGTCGGGTTACTGGCAAACTACCTATTGTATGACGTAAGAAATCTACTAATTCTTCGGCTTTTTTTGAGTTTGGAGTATCTATTAATAACCAACCATGTTTAACGTCAATATAAGCATAAATATAGTTTGAACGGGTAAATGCTCTGGGAATTAAATCTTGTAAAACTTCATCACGAATTTCGTCTTTTTCTCTTTTTCTAACTTTGCGTGTCTGTTGAGTTTCAATTTCTTCCACTCTATCATTGACAAATTCTCGAATCACTGATACTGGTAAAATTTTCTCTTCCTTACGCATCTTGAAAACCAGACAATTATTAGCACTATATACTAGATGTTCGCTGTCATGTCCTAATGGAGAAACCCAACCAATACTCCCTGTATCCATTTTTCCACAAGGCTTAAAAATCAGTGCAGCAAGGCTTATTTGTAACTCTTCAGTTGATATAGTTATATCTTGTAGAAAACGGAAAATATGTAAATTCTTAAACCACATTATAATTACTCTAAAGTGTTACGGGGTGAATATTGCTCAAAATATATATGATTAAATTTAAAAATACTTGTCTATGTAAAATTTTCATTATATAATGCTATTATTTTTGTACAAAAGAATTTCTGAATTATCAAAATTACATATGTTGTTCATTATTTAAGATTCGTGGGTAATTTATTCTAAAATTATTTGTAAACCCTAATTTAAATGATTCAAATCTATTTAAATCAATAATTTATAACTGAAAATTGGTTATCTAAAGGTGCTTGTTAAAATGCCTTTTGAATAATATTATTCTAAAAATAGTTGAAAATTTGTGTGTAAATTTAAGAAATATTTTGCAATATCTAAAACTACAAAATTACCAAGACCAACTAGTTATTTCTAATAACTATGTTACCATATATTTATTATTTGTGAACCATACCATAACTAATTTATTTTAGATGATTTAACATACTAAATAAGATTTAAATTATAAAAATGGTAATCTTTTTGCATTGGAGAAACTCTATATTATCTTCAAGTAAGTTTTAATATCCATTAGATTTGTATTATTTAGCAGATAGGCACTAATTAATGCCTTATTCTTAACAGTATTTAGATTATATTTATGACTCAAACAGATAAAGAAGAAAACATATTTGCAGATGATACTATTTTTGCAGATGACGATCAACCATTAGTCCAAAATGATGATGATTTTTCTTGTCAGGATAATGGCTGGAAGATTTTAATTGTTGATGACGAAAAAGATGTTCATCAATTGACTCGTTTTGTGTTGGAAGATTATATTTATCAAAATAAATCGTTGGAATTTTTAAGTGCTTATTCTGCTAGTGATGCAAGAGAAATAATTAGCCAATATGATAATATAGCTGTTATCTTTCTAGATGTGGTTATGGAAACTAATGACGCTGGTTTAAAACTGATAAAGTATATTAGACAACATAATAAGTTTGTTCGGATAATTTTAAGAACCGGTCAACCAGGTTATGCCCCAGAAAAACAGGTTATATTAGAATACGATATTAATGATTATAAAAATAAAACCGAACTAACTGATCAAAAATTATTTACTGTTATTACAGCAAGTTTACGTTCTTATTCAGATATTATGATGATTGAATCATACCGTCAATCTTTGGAAGCCAAGGTAGCTGAACGTACTGTTGAACTTAAAAATAAAAACGAAGTTTTAGTAGAATTAAATCAAGAATTAATCGCACTTAATCAAGAAAAAAATGAATTTTTAGGTATCGCTGCTCATGATTTAAAAAACCCACTTTCAGCGATCCAATCTTTAGCAAATCTTATGCGAATAGCAATTAATGATTTTCCTCAAGATAAAATTGTTGAATTTGCTACTATGATTGAAAATAGTGCTCAAAGATTATTTGCTTTAATTCAAAACTTGTTGGATGTGAATGCAATAGAATCTGGTAGCACACATATATCTCTGGCAACTTATGATATACTTCCATTTTTTCAAACCGTGGTTCAGAATTATCTTAAACCAGCAGAAGATAAGAACATTGAGATAAAATTTAATTTTGTAGAAGAATCATATCCAATTCTTGCTGATGAAAATGCAATCTTTCAAGTATTAGATAATTTGGTTTCTAATGCGATTAAATATTCTCCACATGGAAAAACCGTATACCTAAATTTATCTAAAGCTAATGATAAAGTAATTTGTGAAATAAAAGATGAGGGACCAGGCCTTAATGAAAAGGATTTAAGTAAGTTATTTGGTAAATTTGCTAGATTAACCCCTCGTCCTACTGGTGATGAACATTCTACAGGACTTGGATTATTTATTGTAAAAAAATTAATTGAAATTATGAAAGGTAAAGTATGGTGTGAAAGCCAGCTAGGTAAAGGAACTAGCTTTATTGCAGAATTCCCATTGTTAACTGAAGATAATTATTAAGGAATTAAAATATGCTAAAGTTATTAGATATATTTAAAAACATAAAAGATTTAAGATGCGGAGGATAAGATGAAAGTAACAGCAATAGGTGTTAATTCAGCCTTTGCAACCGGAGAATATACCGATGTAATTCCTGTAGAACAAGCTAAAGAATTATTTTTGCAAATAGCTTCTAACGAAGAATTTAAAAATATTTCTGAAGATATTATTAATAGCAAGCTGAAAGAATTGACTCAACGTTTTTATAGCCCAAGATGGCAATCTAATTTTTTAATTGAATTTGATATGCCAGGAAAAAGAATGAAAAAGCCGTATCGATTATTAGTTGATGCTGGTGGTGATGTTCGGCATGCTTTAAAAAAATTAAATTTGGCTTCATCTGATATAGATGGAGTTTATATTTCTCATCCACATAATGATCATATTGGTGGTATGGAATATTTGGCTCTTACTACATTCTTTAATCCTTTTTATACTTCGGCAAAACAAGAATGGCTTAAAAATCAATTTATTGCTGATAAGTTATTTTTAGAACAAGACTGGTGGCCGGTACCTCCTAGTAATACTAAATTAGACTTGTTTATTCATCAAAAAGTACTAAAACCTTTAAAAAGAGCTTTAGGTCCAGGCTTAGATACTTTACAAGGTGTACCAGATGTTACTTTAGATACTTATTTTAATATTAATATCTTAGGTAAACAAGAAAATGGTCATACTAAATCACATACTTTTCAGGATGGTGAAGGACATTGGAAATTAACTCCTATTTTTGCAATGCATGTTATTTCTAGTTGTGAAGAAATGCCCAGTTATGGTTTGAGTTTACAACACTCCAGTGGTTATAATGTTTTAATGCCAACTGATATTCAATCGATTATGCCAACTCAGTTGGAATCACATTATCGTCGAGCTCATCGTATTTATATGGATTGTGAGACCTCTCCATTTCCTTCTGGAGTTCATCCTCATGTTACTGATTTGATTGGAAAACTTGATTCTGATATTCAAAAAAAATGTTTGCTTTATCATTATGATGAATATCCGCAAGTGCCAGGTGATATGTTTTATGGTATTTTGAATACTTGGGATTCTCATAGCTATCCGCCTGATGAAGGGATTTTTTAATTAAATGTTGGCATCAGAAAATTCTAAAAATTTAATTCCAATTCATATTGTTACTGGTTTTCTTGGTAGTGGTAAAACTACTTTATTAAACCAATTATTACAGCAATCAGAAATGCAACGTACAATTGTTATTGTGAATGAATTTGGAGAAATTAGTGTTGATCATTTATTAATTGAAACTACCACTGAAGATATGATGATATTGGAAGGAGGGTGTGTTTGTTGTGCAGTGCGTACCGACTTGCTTAATACTTTAGAAGAGTTATTTTATAAACGTACTCAACAAGAAATCATTGAATTTGAAAGAGTTGTTATAGAAACAACTGGGTTAGCAGACCCTGCTCCAATCTTACGCACCCTAATAGATGATTCATTTGTTGCCAAGCATTATCGTTTAGATATTATAGTTACAACTGTTGATGCTGTACATATTATTCAACAATTAGTAGAATATGACGAATCTGTTAAACAAGTTGCTTTGGCAAATCATTTAGTTTTAACTAAAATAGATTTAGTTGATAATTTAGAAGTTTTAACTACTCGTTTACAACAAATTAATCCTACTGCTGAACTACATAAAGTAAATCTTCATGAACAATGTTTAAATGCAAATACTTTATTTAATACCAATAATTATGATGAACATACCAGACAAATTGATATTAATCGTTGGCTACAAGCAAAATCATACACTGATCAACCACATAACTATAATACTTACATCAAAACTTTCTGTATTGAATATCATGAACCATTACATTGGTTGACATTAGAACATTGGATACAACAACTGACTCGTTTGCGTGGTAAGGACTTGCTTAGAGTAAAAGGGATTGCTTATACTTATGAGACTGATTTACCAGTGATAATTCAGGGAGTTCAACATATTTTTCAATCTCCTACTACTCTAAAAGCTTGGCCTGATGATAAAAGACGTTCACAAATTGTATTTATCACAAGAAATATTGAAAAACAATTGGTTGAACAGGTTTTACAAGCTTTAATCAAGAGTAAAAATCAGGCAGACATTTGTAATGCTGCTTTACTTTTATTATGAAAAATGATTATATTATAATTTTTTACCATATATAAATTGGCCACATATATTCCCATTAACATTTGCGATTTCAGGTAAATGTCCCCATTGCACAAAACCGTATTTTTTTAAGATATTTACACTAGTATGATTTACATCAAGCAGTAAGGCAAATAAATTACTAAAACCTAATAAAGGAGCTTGTTGCAAAGTGTATTCAATGAGTTGTTTACCCACTCCTTGCCTTCTAAAATCTTTATGAATATAAAAACTTATTTCAGCAACAGATTCTAAAGCCTTTCTACCAGCCCTATGAGAACTCAGACTACACCAACCATGTATAAATTTATCTTGTTCAGCGATAAATATTGGATACTTGTCAGGTTTATGTTGAACAAACCATTCCTGCATGCGAGATAAAGTAACAGGTTCTAAATCAGCAGTACAAAATTGTTCAGCAACTGCTTGATTATATATTTCAATTATAGATTGTAAATCATTAATTGTAGCAATTTTAATATTCATTATTTTTCTCTCTCATCCATTTCCAACTTACCAACACTGCAATTATACAAATTACAGTTGCACATAAATAATTTACTGAAGCTCCATATATTTCCCAAGTATAACCACTGATTAAACTACCTATAGCACCACCAGCACCAAAACTTACACTACCATAAAGTGCTTGAGCTTTTCCTTGATGTTGATCTGAAAAATTCTGGCGAATAATCTGCATTGCTACAGCATGATATAAACCAAAACTTGCTGCATTTAATAATTGGGCAAATATTATTATTGGCATTGATTCTATATAATAACCAATCAATAACCAACGTAATGCAGTGATCGCAATACTAAAAACAAACAAATTATTAATCGCAAACCTAGTAAACAATTGCTGAATAACTAAAAAAACTCCTATTTCAGCTACTACTCCCAATGCCCACAATGATCCAATTACATGTCTGGAATAACCGTTATCTTCTAAATAAATGGAGTAAAAAGTATAATAAGGGCCATGACTAAACTGCATTAAAAAACAGCTTATAAATAAAGCTATTACTGTGGGACGAGTTATAATCTGATAAAATGATTCAGTAGAAATAGATAAATTAGTGGTTGCTTGTTCAGGAATTAATAGGCTGGTTAACCAAATACAAGCAAATAAACCTATTAATAATATTGGTAATAACGTGATGCTAACATATTGAAATAACCAACCAAATAATATTACAATTATGATAAAACCAACCGAACCCCACATTCTAATTATGCCATATTGATGTGGTTGTTTACCTAATAAGTTAAAAGTTATCGCTTCAAATTGAGGTAAAGCTGCATTCCAAAAAAAACTGAATAAAAATAGTATTATAACTAACCAAGTATAGCTCTGATCTATTAATATTCCAGCAAAAAATATTACTGCCAATATAGAACTAAGTCTAACTAATAAAATATGTTTTCCAGTGTAATCGGCAATCCAACCCCAAATATTAGGAGCAATTATCTTGGTTACCAAAATTATTGCCATCAATTCACCAATTGCATTAGCATCAAAACCTAAAGTATGCAAATACAGTCCCCAGTATGGTACTAAAGCACCTAAGCTACCAAAATAAAATAAGTAAAATGCTGATAATTGCCAGTAATAATTCATATTTTTTTAATTATCATATCGGAATTTTTTGGAAATGGGTATTTAGATAACAAACAGGTTTTATTGAAGAGTTGAGAATAGAAATTTTTAGTAACTGAAGCTAGTGTAAAATATACTACTTCAGTTACATAATATTAGTACATATCCATCAATGGTTTAGATAAACTTTTACCTACAAAATCTCCGTGTAGCATACCTTTTTCAGTCAAAACAACTTCATCATCATTAAAGGTAATAAAGTCATCTGCCGCTAGCTGTTGCATAATTTCACTGCAGAATGCACTCAACTTAAAACCATATCTACTTTGGAAAACTTTTAAATCTAATCTGATCAATTTCATGCCTAATACGATATCTCGTATCATTTTATCTAAACTAGTCATATTATGACCACGACTGATAGGTAATTTATCTTCTCCTACTATTGATATATACTTATCAACTTCATTAGTACTTTGGAAGACCCAATCACCTAAACGACCAAATGCTGATGCTCCAAACGGATAGTAATCGTCACCACGCCAAATGCTAGGTGCATGTACGTGTACAAATTCACCATTTTTGGTAAAAGTAAAGAAGCACCAAGGCTCATATTCTGATTGATCAAATTTGCCTAATGCATGTCGCATAAATTCAAGTTCTTGTTCATCAGAAGGCAACTCTATGGTTTTATTACGAACCTCTTTATAATACTGAGTGTTAGCATATAATTCCATCTTATAAATGGTAATGCTTTCCACTCCAGTTTCCAAAGCTCGTTTAACACTATAATCCCAGGTTTCAGGAGTTTCACCAGCTAATCCACTCATTAAATCAATATTAACTGATGCACCAGTATTTTGAGCAAATTCAATAGCTTTTAATACTTTAGCTTCAGTATCTTGTCGATTCGATAGTTTGATTACATCATCGTAAAAAGATTGTACTCCCAAACTAATCCTATTTACCCCAATATCTTTTAAAATATTAGCTTTTTTCTGAATTAAAGTAACTGGTTCACCTTCAACAGTAAATTCAGCTCCTTCAACAACATTTAGATGCTTACGAATGGTTTCTATAATCCTAGCTAGATTTTTTCCATCTAAAAGCGTTGGAGTTCCACCACCAAAATATATCGAAATAACCGGTCTTTCATTTAATCGAAATTTCTTAGTAGCAATCTCAATTTCTTTGCATAAAGCATCAACATAAATATCTATTTCAGATTTTCTACTTCCAGTTACGGTTCGGTAATAGCAATAGGAACATTGTTGAGCACAGAAAGGGATATGCACATAAATATTGAGTGGTTTAGGCTCCAACATTTCTGCGTCAGTAGCTTGTTTCCAATGTTGAAAATTAGGATAATTAGTGATAAAACCTCTTCTGGAAGGGGTTAAGTTAGTAATAAATCCTCTTCTAGTAGGTTCTAAATGATCTGTCATTAGACTGTTCCTAATTTAGTAGAAATAAAATCAGCTAAAACTTGGAGATTTTTAAAAGGTTCCATACTTAGTTCTTCATCTGAAAACTGAAAATTAAAACATTTTTCAATTAGAGCGATAAATTCCATAATTGTTACAGAATCAAGTCCTAACCCCTCTTCAAATAAAGAAGCTTCTTCATCAATTTCCTCTAATTTACGGTTTACGTCTAACTCTTCAACGATAATATTTTTCAGTTGTGCGATGATATTGTCGGCCATTATTGTACCTGTTGTTTTACCTGTTTTATTCATAAAAGGATATAATTATACAGTATAAATTAATTAGTAAACAAATTTATATTAGATAAGTTATCAATTTATAGTCATAAATATATAATATTCATAAAAGTATTAGAATGTTTTTTATATAAACTGACAAATATTTTAAGCTTAAAAAATTAAGATAGGATTCCTATAATCCACAAAATTTGAAGTCTATTTAAGCTCCAATTCTGTAGAAATTAGATTAGGAATATATTTTATATGGAAAAGGATAATTATATATATGATATATGTTTATTGAGTAGTTTTATAAATTAATGAAATTAAACACCCAGTTTAGTCCGCACTGTCAAGACTCCATCAGTAGCAGTTAAAGTATCTACGACTTCTTGTGGTATTTCATTATCAACATCCACCAAAGTACAAGCAATTTCGCCTCTGGAACGATTTAACATATCTACAATATTTAAATTATTATTAGCAATCGTTGAAGAAATACGTTCAATCATATGTGGAACATTAGCATTTACCACTAATAATCTACTACCTTCATCAGTACGTGGCATTTCCATTTCTGGAAAATTTACTGAGTTCTTAATAGTACCATTTTCTAAATAATCTCGTACTTGATCAGCCACCATAATGGCACAATTTTCTTCAGCTTCTACAGTTGAAGCTCCAAGATGAGGTAAATTTACAACTCGGTCGTGACTTATTAATAAATTATTTGGAAAATCAGTTATATAACCATTAATACGGTCAGCTTTGATTGCTTCACTTACTGCGTAATCATCTACGATACCATTGCGGGAAAAATTTAGAATTGTTAAACCTGGTTTAGCATTTTGCAACCGTTCTTTATTAATAAGGTTACAAGTAGCATCGATAAATGGCACATGCAAAGTCAAAAAGTCAACTTGGGACAATATATCTTCAACGCTAGTAGCCTGTTTAACATGAGCTGATAATTGCCATGCATTCTTGACAGTTATACTTGGGTCATAACCTATTACTTGCATTCCAAGAGCATTGGCAGCATTTGCAACTTTTACCCCAATTGCCCCTAAACCAATGATTCCTAAAGTACGTCCTGCCAATTCATAACCTACAAACTGTTTTTTACCAGTTTCTACTTGTTTAGAAATTTCGCTATCATTACCTTGTAAACCTTGTACATATTGCCAAGCTGGTAACAAATTACGGGCAGCCAACAACATACCAGCTAATACCAGTTCTTTAACTGCATTAGCATTAGCCCCAGGAGCGTTAAAAACCGGAATACCAAGCTTGCTCATTTTATCAACTGGAATATTATTTACTCCAGCACCAGCTCTTCCAATAGCTTTTAGAGTATCTGGAATTTCCCAATCATGCATTTTAAAAGAACGCAATAATACTGCATCTGGATGTACAATTTCTGAAGCCACTTCATAATGATCACGTGGCAAACGTTCTAAACCTTTTACTGAAATATTATTTAATGTTAGTATTTTATACATTTAACTGATTTATTTATTAATAAAAATTAACAATGGTACTCTGAAAAATAAGGTAAATCTACCAATAATTTAATGAAGTTATCTTCAAATTTTAGTCTGAGTGAGATTAACACAATAGAAAAATTAAAACAATGTTTTACTATCAAAGTTGCATGGTGATAGCAATTAAAATTGCTATCCAAATAAGTTTGTAGTATTTCATGATTTAGTTAAATCCACTTTTTGTTCTCCTTCTAGAAAGAAGATATGGTAGGAAACTGGAAATGCTAGGTATTAAAGATTGATTTTGCGGTTAAAATTTGTTAATCTTTGTTCTTATTTGCACAAGCTAGTAAACCATATTGGAGAACAGATTTCACGCAGTGGTACTTCTCCAGAAACTAATTATGCAGAGGTTAGAAATACTGAAAGTGGTAATGATTTTGTGCATAAGTTAAAAATTGCTTTGAAGGAATTGAACGAAACAATAGTTTGGCTTAAAATTATTCATAAATCTGAATTGCAACCTGAATCTAAAAAAAAGATTTAAAACAATTTCTTAACAAAAAAATACAAGCTGCTATAGTGGATAAAAAACCTTTTTTAGAAATACTAATGTAGGACATACTGAAGTGAAAAATAAAACCCAGAAATTCATAATTCACTGATAATCATTTTCTGGGTTGCACTTCACTAACCCGGCCTATCTACATCCATCAGAATTAAAGTATTTTCAGGATATTTAATTTTGTAGACTTTGATTAATATACTATTTTTTTAATCTTGTGAACTTCAGTATTCAAGACTAAAATTATAATAATCGTTCCAGATGAGCAACATAATTAACTGGACTATGATCGGCAAGGTGTTCCGGTGGGTCAAACCAACGTCGATGATTACCAATATGTTTTATGGTTGCGTAATCTCGATCTATTGCAATAATTTCTTTGCTTGGATTAATTAACATAGTGTTATCACTAGCTATATAATGTAGTTCTCCAGCATGGTAAAAATTGAATAAACCATTTGGTGGAATAGAGGTAATAGCATCACGATGATTGACAATTCGATAATAATTTACTGTTCTCAAACTTTGGGCAAATTGACTATTTCCCACTCGTGGTGAACCAAAGGTATAAAGTGCATCAGGTGGCTTTTTAGAAGCTGCTAAAGTTGCTAAAGCAGCTCCTAAACTATGTCCAGTATAAAAAATTGGAACTTTAATTGTGTCTAAATAACTCGCTACATCATCCCAAACCTCAGCAAGAGCTTTTTTAAATCCCCAATGTACCATTCCACCTTCTGGCCATTTGGTCAGTATAGTGCCTAAATTTGATAACCAATCTTGAAATTCATGACTACCCCTGAATACTAATACTGCAAAAGTTGGTGCTGTAACTAAGGCACATTGAGTATTGGAATGATTAAAAAAATGAGTTTCTTGTAATTTCACAGAATTTAGGATTTTTTTTCTAACTAGAGAATCTTTCCGATAGATCAAGCGAGATAATTCTGCCAACCATAACGAATTAATTTTATTATACTTGTTAAACTCAAGCTGTACCTTAGGATATTCACTAGTGAAATAACTTGTAGCTTCTTCAGGAGTAAATAAAGCTTGCCAACTATTCTCAAAATCAGTGATCATTTTAACGATTTAAAATTAACTCCAATACCATTTTACTCCCAAAATAGGCCAGCATTAATACTGTAAAACCGCTAATAGTCCAACGAATTACTATTTTACCTCGCCAACCATAATGCCAATGTCCCCATAATAATATTGCAAATACACACCAAGCAGTGGTTGATAAAATAGTTTTATGGACTAAATGCTGGGCAAAAATATCTTGTAAAAAAAATATCCCGCTTAACAAGCTCATGCTTAAAAATATAAAACCAATACCAATCATTTGAAATAATAAGGATTCCATGATTTGTAATGGTGGTAGTTTTTTTAATACCCAACCTGGATGTTTCCGACGCAAGTTATAATCTTGTAAGGCTAAAAATAAGGCTTGTATGGCAGAAATAGTTAATAAACTATAAGCTATTACGGATAATAAAACATGTAGAGTAACTCCAAATTCTGTATTAGTTGGTAAAATTCTTTCAGTGATAAAATAATTTTCTAGCCATATAGTAAACGCAGCTATTGGAAATAATATAATAATTAAGTTTTCCACTGGTTGACGTAAAATGCTTAGTAATAGCAATATTGAAATTACCCAAGCCATCATGGAAGCTGCGTTAAAAAAACCTAAATTTAAACCGGTTGGAGTAATCATACTTTGTTGTAATATCAACGCATGAAAAGTAACAGCTAATCCTCCAAATAATAATATTAAATATTTAGACGTAATCTGGTAAATCTTGGTAAATGAAGCTAAAATATAGAAAAAAATTGCAATAATAGCAAATTGGTTCACAGTTTCCATGATGTAATTAATCAATTTGAGGTGAATTTTAAGTCACTAAGATTTCAAAAAATCCTCATTCACAATTTGGCTTGAAATTGAATTATAAATCGTAATATAATTATTTATAGTAATTCAATAGTAAATAGAATATTATAATAAATGAGACACAATTCCATCGGCTAATTTTGGTTCAAACCAAGTTGATTTGGGAGGCATAATTTTTTCGGCATCAGCAACTAACATTAACTGTTTCATACTAGTAGGATATAAAGAAAAGGCAACTTGCATTTCATTACTATTGACTCTTTTTTCTAGTTCTGATAAACCACGAATACCACCGACAAAATCAATTCGTTTATCACGGCGTAAATCTGTAATATTCAATATTGGGTGAAAAATATTGTCAGTTAACAAACTTACATCAAGACTAGCAACTGGATCATTAAGTATTTTATCAGGATTGATGACTAGTTTATACCATTTTCTATCAAGGTACATACCAAATTCACCATTTTGTTGTGGTTTAACAGCAAAATCACTTGGTATAACTATAAAATTATTGGCTATTTGTTGTAAAAATTGTTCTGGAGTCAAACCATTTAAATCTTTAATTACTCTATTATAATCAAGTATTTGCATTTGGTCATCAGGAAAAATCACAGTAAGAAAATAGTTATAAGCCTCTTCTCCAGTATGTTGTGGATTATCTGTTTGTCGTTTGGCGGCTACACGTGATGCTGCAGCAGAACGATGATGGCCATCAGCAATATACAGATAATCCATATTATCAAAAATAGTAGTAATAATTTTAATATGTTCTAAATCATTAATTATCCATAAAGTATGAATAACACCATCATCAGCGGTTACTTGTACTTCTGGTGGTTGTTTTATCAAGTTATTAACTAGTTCATCTATATCTGGATGATGTTTATAAGTAAGAAAAACTGGACCTGTTTGAGTATTCAGAGCGTCAATTTGTTGCACTCTATCATCTTCTTTATCAGGACGGGTTAATTCGTGTTTACGGATTCGATTATTATTGTAATCAGTTACATTGGCAGCAGCTACTAAACCTATTTGATAATGATCACCCATAGTTAAACCATATAAATAATAACAAGATTGAGCATCTTGTTGCAGGATGTTAGTAGCCAACATTTTATGTAAATTTTCCTTACCTTTAGCATAAACTGCAGGACTGTGAGGATCAGTATCAACTGGTAAATCTATTTCTGGTTTAGAAATATGTAAAAAACTGTAAGAATTTTTA
>JASFYV010000299.1:0-36943 GCA_045046925.1 Candidatus Marithrix sp.
GGTCATAATGTTTTTACTTCTTTGCGGAATTTATTTTCTCCTACTTTTATCTCTTTTTAGTTATCATATCTAGTTACCTTTTTATGGTAGGTAGTTACATTAATTTTATATATCAATGAATCAGCAATCTTTCTATTTACTTGGGGTAATAATTTTTGGTTTACTGTTTAATCAAGGCCATGTATATTCATTCCTAATCAAATATATTATTATGCTAATGTTGTTCTTCATTTTTTTAGAAGCAAAATTTATCGGAACAATAAGAATATATTTAGGAACTATATATATTTTTTTGGCTATGCTGGGAATATCTTTTTCCGCATATTATTTAATTAGCTTTATAAATCGAGATATTGCAGTAATAGCTTTTCTTATTGGGATTACTCCCACTGCAACAGCAGCCCCAGTAATGATTAAATTATTAAAAAAAGATGTAAATTATGTAGTTTCAGCAGTAGTATTGACCAATTGTTTGGTAGCTGTTTCTATCCCATTTTTTTTACCACTAATAACTACGGTAGAAAATATTTCAGTTAAAAATATGCTGTTTTCCACTTTAATGGTTGTTATATTGCCTTTTTTACTTGCTAAAATCATTAATTTTAAGCAGATAAAACTGAATTCAAATATTTTCTTTTATTTATGGTTAACAGCCCTATATTTAGCCACAGCAAAGTCATCCCATTATATATTTACTGAATCGACAACCACACCAATAATTACCATTATTGCAATTGCCGCAGTTGCTATGTTGTTATGCGTCACTAATTTTTATTTAGGAATGTTGATTGGAAAAAAACAATATTATCGAGAAACTAGCCAATCATTAGGACAAAAAAATACTATGTTTATGATTTGGATTGCATTAACTTTTGTAAGTCCTTTGGCAGCTTTAGGTCCGATGTTTTATTTGATTTTCCAAAATATATACAATTCGTATTTATTGAAAATGAGTCCAAGTTAAAATGAATGAATTATCATTAGTAAAACTAATACTTGAAGCCAGTTTACTGGTACAGATTGTCATGTTGTTATTGTTATTTATTTCTTTGTATTCATGGACTTTAATTTTTTATAAAAGCCGTTACTTGAAAAATATACATAATATAGTAAATAGTTTTGAAGAATTATTTTGGAGAAGTAAAGATTTAAATTTGTTATACAATCATATTCGTAGTAACGAAACAATTGGAATAGAGAAAATTTTTGTGGCTGGTTATGCTGAATTTTTAAAATCACGTACTAATACTGATAATTTGATTGAAAATACTAAACGAGCTATGCAAATAGTATTACGCCGTGAGATAGATGAATTAGAATCAGAATTAGCAGCTTTAGCAACTATTGGCTCAGTAAGTCCTTACATTGGTTTATTTGGTACTGTATGGGGAATTATGAATTCATTTCATGCGTTAGGAAATCAACAACAGATTACTCTTGCTATGATAGCTCCTGGTATTTCTGAAGCATTGATTGCTACTGCTATGGGATTATTTGTCGCAATTCCAGCAGTTATGGCTTACAATAATTATAATGATGATATAGATCGGTTAATTACTAGTTATGACACTTTCCTAGACGAATTGCTTGGTATTTTACAGCATAAAACTCAAAATGAACTATCGTAAACGTCGCCGTCATATGGCAGAAATGAATGTTGTACCATATATTGATGTAATGTTGGTACTATTGATTATCTTTATGATAACTTCACCATTATTAACCCGTAGTGTTGAAGTTGAATTGCCAGCAGTAAAACAAGCAGAAACTGTTAAAACCGAAGATATAAACTTTGTGGTTATTACCATAAATGCCACAGGACAACTGTTCTTAGATGATGACAAACAATCTTTGACTATTAAGGAATTACTAGTTAAAGTAATAGCTTTGACTCGTTTTATTACTAATTCACAAGTTTTAATCAAAGGAGATCATCGTTTAAGTTATGGAAAAGTAGTAAAACTAATGTCTATTCTGCGGGAAGCTGGAGTTAAAAAGGTAGGTTTATTAACCAAGATTCAGAAAAATGTTAACAGATAAATTTATCGCATTTCTTAAAGCTATATTACTATTAGGAATGTTAGTGATAATCCTATTATTTAATACTGATTTACCAGAATCTTCACAAGTTATTGAACAAAAATTGATAGATGATATTGCTGTGACCGAAGAATTTGAACGTTTACAAAGAAATAAAATAATTATGGATGCCACTCAAAAATATAGACAACAGGTTTTAGAGCAAAAACAGTACCAACATCTTAATAGTCAAGGTCAAAAGTATATAAAAACTTTAACTATTCAACAACGTAAAGAACAACAACAATTAAATGAGTTAAAACAACGTCGATTACAAGCAGAATTGGAATTAGAAAAAATTCGTCGAGAACGAGAAGAATTAAGTAATGCGAACTATAGCACTAATTAAAGCAGTTATTATTAATGTACTATTTTTATCGCTAATATTTTTTAGTATAAAAGTATTAAATCAACCACCTATTTTGGTATTAGAAAATATAATGCCAGCTACTATTGTGGATGAAGTCAACATATTAAAGAAAAATATTATAAATAAACCAGTTATAAAACAAAATTTAGAATTAAACCAGATTGAAAAAAGGATTATTTTTGCAGAAAAATTACTTAATAAAACTAAAAGAGGAAAAAAACAAGAGCAAGATATCTTAAATAAAATCCTGGCAAAAAAAGTAATTGAAATAAAGAAACTAACTAAAGAACGTAAAAAATCTAAAGAATTAATTGCTCGTTTAGAAACAGAGAAAAGATTAGAAGTAGAAAAATTTCGAGCTGAAGAGGAACGTTTAAAACAGGAAGCATTACAACATGCTGAAGAAATTAAAAATACAAGAATTAAAAAAACAGAAAAGCAAGATGAAGAACAAATTCAGGCAACTATAAAACTTCTACAAAATAAGTTACCTCAATATTGGATACGACCTCGTGGTTTTTATGGTGGATTATCTTGTATAATAAAGATTAATTTACAAATTGGTGGAGTGGTAGAAAATGTAACAGTAGTCACTAGTAGCGGTAATATTGCATTTGATCATTCCGCAGTATTAGCAGTTCAAAATGCTTCTCCATTACCTATCCCAGATGAACTATATACTGAATTTAGAGAATTTAATTTTGAATTTAAGAAGTGAATTGTGGGAAAACTATCTTTTCCCACAAATATACTATGCCTCGTCAGCTTCTTCTAGCTGAGGTCGGTCTACTAATTCTACAATAGCCATAGGAGCATTATCTCCAGTTCTAAAACCACATTTAAGAATCCGTAAATATCCTCCTGGACGTTCCTTGTAACGAGGACCTAATTCATTAAATAATTTAGTAACTATTGCTCTATCACACAACCTAGCAAAGGCAAGACGACGTTTAGCTACACTATCCTCTTTAGAAAGAGTGATCAAAGGTTCAACAACACGACGTAATTCTTTAGCTTTAGGTAAAGTAGTTCTAATAAGCTCATGATGTAGCAAAGAAACAGACATATTTTTAAACATTGCCTTTCTATGACTACTATTCCTATTTAATTGTCTTCCCGCATGACGGTGACGCATAATTTTATCCTGTAATTAACAATTAAGAACCATCAGATTCTTCATTATGAAGATTAGGAGGTGGCCAATCTTCTAAACGCATGCCTAATGATAATCCACGGGTTGCCAATATATCCTTAATTTCAGTTAAAGATTTTTTACCAAGATTAGGAGTTTTCAATAAGTCAGATTCAGTTTTTTGAATCAAATCACCTATATAGAAGATATTCTCTGCTTTTAAACAGTTAGCAGAACGTACAGTCAAATCTAGCTCATCCACTGGCCGTAATAAAACTGGATCGATTTCATTTTTTTCAGTATCTTCTTCCGGTTCAATACGATTTTCAAGATCAACAATCACTGCTAATTGATCTTGTAAAATAGTTGCAGCAGTTTTAATCGCAGCTTCCGGTTCAATGGAACCATCAGTCTCCAATTCAATGATAAGTTTATCTAAATTAGTACGTTGTTCAACTCTAGCACTCTCTACTTGATAAGCTACCCGTAAAACTGGGCTGAAAGAAGCATCTAATTTTAAGGTACCAATTGGACTATCATTATCTTCATCAGTAACAGAACGCTGGCTAGCTGGTTGATAACCACGACCTCGCATAACCTTCAGAGTCATATCCAACTTACTATCTTTAGTTAAATTAGCGATGACATGATCTGGATTTACAATCTCAATATCATGTTCTACAGCAATATCATCTGCACATATGACACCAGGGCCTTGGCAAGTTAACTGTAAAGATACTTGAGAACGTTCTCCTAACATACGAAAAGCAACACCTTTTAAATTCAATAAAATATCAGTTACATCTTCCTGCACACCTTCAATGGCAGAGTATTCGTGTAGTACACCTTCAATTTTCACATCAGTTACAGCAGCACCTGGCAAAGAAGATAATAAAACCCGTCTCAATGCATTACCTAAGGTATATCCGAAACCACGGTCTAAAGGTTCTAATGTTATTTTAGCAATTGTATCGCTGATATATTCAACATCAACTATACGAGGTTTTAAGAAATCCATTAGCATACTTGCGTATCCAATTTACTTAGAATACAACTCTACAACAAGCTGTTCATTAATGTCACTTGGTAATTCTTGACGTTCCGGAATCGTTTTAAAAATGCCACTCATTTTACTAATATCAACTTCAACCCATTCAGGAAAACCATATTCCTTAGAACTAGTTAAAGATGCTTTAATGCGTAACTGTTCACGACTTTTATCTCGAATTCTAATAACATCACTAGAACCTACTTGATATGATGGTATATTGACTGATTTTTCATTGACTAAAACAGCTTTATGACTTACTAATTGTCTAGCTTCAGCTCTAGTAACTCCAAATCCCATCCGATAAACTACGTTATCCAGACGACATTCAAGTAATTTCAACAAATTTTCACCAGTCGAACCAGATTTTTGGTTAGCCTTTACATAATAACCATGAAATTGCTTTTCCAAGATTCCATACAAACGACGTAATTTTTGTTTTTCACGTAGCTGGACTGCATAATCAGATAAACGTTGTCGTTTATCACCATGCTGACCTGGCAACTTCTCAGATTTACATTTTGAATCAAGGCTACGAGTACGACTTTTCAGTAATAAATCAGTCTGTTCACGCCGACTTAATTTACATTTAGGGCCAAGATATCTTGCCATATTATCTCTCTAAATTATTATACTCTGCGTCTTTTTGGTGGACGACATCCATTATGTGGAATTGGGGTTACATCAGTAATGGAAGTAATTTTAAAACCATTCGCATTAAGAGAACGAACTGCTGATTCACGTCCTGGTCCTGGTCCTTTAATCCGTACATCCAAATTTTTGACACCGAAATCTTTAACAATATTGCCTACTTTTTCTGCTGCTATCTGAGCGGCAAAAGGTGTACTTTTACGAGAACCTCTAAATCCGCTACCTCCTGCAGTTGCCCAACCCAGGGCATTCCCTTGACGGTCGGTGATAGTAATAATTGTATTATTAAAAGAAGCATGCACATGGGCAATCCCATCTGTAATATTCTTTTTAACTTTTTTACGTTGTCGTTGTGCTTTTGGCATATTTTAATCCGACTTATTTCTTCTTAATTGGTCTTCTAGGACCTTTACGAGTACGAGCATTAGTACGAGTGCGTTGACCACGTAATGGCAAACCACGCCGATGTCTAATACCACGATAACAACCTAAGTCCTTTAAACGTTTTATGTTCATTGCAATCTCACGACGCAAATCACCTTCAATATTATATTTAGCAACCTCAGTACGCAAACACTCAAGTTCTTTATCTTTCAAGTTTTTCACTTTGGTATTAGGAGCAACTTTAGTTGCTTCACAAATACGTTGAGATAAAACTGAACCAATCCCATAAATGGAAGTTAAAGCAATAACTATATGTTTGTGTACTGGGATGTTAATACCAGCTATACGAGCCATAATAATCCTATCTAATTTTTAATTCTTAATTCTTAATTCTTAATTTACTTTCAATTAGAATTAATAAGAATTATTTTAGCCTTGGCGTTGTTTATGTCGTTTATCTACGCAGATAACTCTAACTTTGCCATGGCGACGAATAATTTTACAATTTCGACAAATTTTCTTAACAGAAGCTCTTACTTTCATAATTTATAAACCACGTCCATGTCCTTTTAAATTAGCTTTTTTCATCAGTCCTTCATATTGATGTGACATTAAATGAGCTTGTACTTGGGACATAAAATCCATTGTAACAACTACAATGATTAATAAAGAAGTACCTCCAAAATAAAAAGGTACATTCCATTTAAGAATTAAGAATTCTGGTAATAAACATACAGCAGTCACATAAATAGCACTAGCTAAGGTTAATCTAGACATAACTGTATCCAAATATTCAGCAGTTTGTAACCCTGGTCTAACACCTGGAACAAAGGCTCCTGATTTTTTTAAATTATCTGCGATATCTCTAGGATTAAAAGTCAAAGCTGTGTAAAAAAAACAGAAAAATATGATAGCTACCGCATAAAACATTACATATAAAGGTTGTCCTGGCGATATAGCTTGAGACACATCTTTTAGCCAAGTCATACCTTCAGCACTACCAAACCAACCAGCCAAAGTTGCTGGAAATAAGATAATACTAGAAGCAAAAATCGGTGGAATCACTCCAGCCATATTCATTTTCAGTGGTAAATGACTACTTTGACCAGCATATAGTTTGTTGCCAACCTGTCGTTTAGCATAATTGACCGTTATACGTCTTTGTCCACGTTCAACAAATACTACAAATGCTGTCACCATTAAAACTACTGCAAACAATACTAACACAGTTAAAATATGCAATTGTCCAGTACGAGCCAATTCTAATGAACCACCAATTGCAGAAGGTAATCCTGCAACAATACCAGCATAAATAATAATAGAAATACCATTACCAATACCACGCTCTGTCATCTGTTCACCTAGCCACATGATAAACATGGCTCCAGTAACTAGCGTCATTATAGCTGTAACTCTAAATGCAATACCAGGGTCAATAACTACGCTTTGACTTTCTAGTGCAATTGCAACTCCAGTGGCCTGAAAAGTAGCTAATCCCAGAGTACCATAACGAGTATATTGTGTAATTTTGCGTCGGCCTGATTCGCCTTCTTTTTTTAGCTGTTCTAATTTAGGATGTACTGCTGTCATTAACTGCATAATAATAGCAGCTGAAATATAAGGCATTATACCAATAGCAAATACGGAAAAACGTTCTAATGCACCACCAGAGAACATATTAAACATGTCTAAGATAGTACCGCGTTGTTCTTCAAACATAGCTGCTAAGGCAACTGGATCAATGCCAGGTACTGGTATAAAAGTACCAATCCGAAATACTATTATAGCTCCTAATACAAACAGAAGCCGCTGTTTGAGCTCAGTTAAACGTCCAGTTTTTCCAAGTTCCAACGCATTATTTATAGCCACCAGCTTTATTCCTCAATTGAGCCACCAGCATTTAAAATAGCGGCACGAGCTCCAGAGGTACAAGTTATACCTTGAACATTTAAAGCCCTAGTTACTTCACCAGTAGCAATAATCTTCGCATACTTAAAATGCTGTTTAATGATACGAGCGGTTTTTAAAGCTTCTAAAGAAATTTTATCATCTTTAACTAGTTCTAACTCATGTAAACGAACTTCAGCTGTTAATTTAGCAGTACGAGAGGTAAAACCAACTTTTGGTAAACGTCTTTGTAAAGGCATTTGACCACCTTCAAACCCGACTTTATGAAAACCACCAGATCTAGAATGTTGTCCTTTGTGACCTCGACCACAAGTTTTACCTAACCCACTACCAATCCCACGCCCAACTCGTTTAGCAACTTTTTTAGCTCCAACTGCAGGTTTTATAGTATTTAGGTACATTCTTCCACCCTTAATAAATAAGCAACTTTATTAATCATACCACGATTAGCCGGAGTATCTTCAACACAAACCGTATGATGGCGTTTGCGCAATCCAAGACCAGCAATACAAGCTCTATGCCTTGGAATACGACCATATGAGCTACCCAATTGGGTGACTTTAATCTTTTTTGTCATAACTTAAAATCTCTTCAACAGTTTTACCACGTTTGGCTGCTATTGATTCTGGATTTGCCATTTTAACAAGGCCCTTAAACATAGCTTGCACTACATTTTTAGGATTAGAGCTACCAATAGTCTTAGCTAATACATCACGCACACCTAACACATCGAAGACTGCTCGCATAGCACCACCAGCAATAATTCCAGTTCCACTAGAAGCTGGTTGCATATAAACTTTAGCAGCGCCATGTTCAGCTGTAATAGGATATTGTAAAGTGACCCCATTTAGATCAACATTATACATATTTTTACGAGCATTTTCCATTGCTTTAGAAATAGCTAATGGAACTTCACGGGCTTTACCATATCCATAACCAGCTCTTCCCTTACCATCACCTACAACTGTCAATGCGGTAAAACTGAAAATTCGCCCACCTTTAACTACTTTAGCCACTCTATTCACTGCTACCAACTTCTCTAAAAATTCATCATTTTTAGTTCGTTGAAATTCGTAATTTGCCATAATATATTCAATTTATTATAATCAGAACTTTAGACCATTTTCACGAGCAGTATCAGCCAAGGCCTTTATTCGACCATGAAACTTAAAACCAGAACGATCAAAACTTACCTGTTCGATGTCAACTGATTTAGCTCGTAGAGCAATAGTTTTACCCACCACAGTCGCTGCTGCTATATTACCACCAAAAGCAATAATTTCTTTAACTTCTTTATCTACAGTAGACGCACTAGCAAGAACTTTGGAACCATCTGGAGTGATAATTTGTGCATAAATATGTTTAGGTGTTTTATAAACACATAGCCTAGTGGCTCCCTGAGCTTTAATTTTGGCACGGGTACGACGACTCCGTCGCAAACGGGCATTTTTTTTATCCATATTATTTCTTCTTAGCTTCTTTTCTTATAATAATTTCATCCGAATACTTAACTCCTTTACCTTTATATGGCTCTGGCGGACGAAAAGACCTTATATTAGCTGCTACTTGCCCAACTTGTTGTTTATCTATTCCTTTAACTAGTACTTCAGTTTGAGTTGGAGTCTCAACAGTAATTCCATCAGGGATAGCAAATTTTATTGGATGTGAAAAACCTAAAGTAAGATTAAGACTTTTACCTTCTACTTGAGCTCTATAACCAACTCCAACTAAATTTAATCCCTTTTCGAAACCATTAGATACCCCTTCCACCATATTACTTACTATAGCACGCATAGTCCCGGCCATAGCTACAGCATTTTTGGTTCTAGGTGCAAAAGTTAAAGTGTTATTGGATAAGTTTATTTCTACATCTGTATGTATATTTTGTTGTAGTTGACCATTTTTACCTTTAATTGAAAGTGCTTGATTATCTAAAGATATTTCAACCCCAGTAGGAAAAACAATCGGTTTTTTTGCAATTCTTGACATTTCGTAAATTACCAATTTAAAAATTAATTAAGCGACTAAACATAAAACTTCACCACCTTGGTTCAAGTTACGCGCTTGCCGATCTGTCATTATTCCTCTATTGGTAGAAATAACAGCTACTCCCAACCCTCCTGACACTTTAGGTAACTCACCTTTCTTTTTATAAATCCGTAATCCAGGTCTACTAAATCGCTTTAATAAACTAATAACTGGTTCACCTTCATAATATTTCAAATCTATAGTTAATATTGGTTTTGTTTCTGTAGTTGCACTAAAACTAGTAATATAACCTTCTTCTTGTAATAATTTAGCAATTGCTATTTTTATTTTAGACGATGGCATTTCCACTTGTTTAAAGTTACAAGATTGTGCATTGCGAACACGTGTCAACATATCAGCAATAGGATCAGACATACTCATACTTATAATTCTCTTATAAATGTTAACTTACATTACCGCTGAACTGTGAATTTATCAATAATGCTAAAATTTACAATTACTTTAAACTATTGCGAGAGATATACTACCAACTTGATTTAGTCAAACCTGGAATAAATCCTTGCATTGCTGCTTCTCTTAATTTATTCCGTCCTAACCCAAATTTTCTATAATAACCATGAGGACGCCCTGTTATTTGACATCTATTGCGAAGTCGACATGGACTAGCATCACGTGGTAAAGACTGAAATCTGCGTTTTGCAGCTTCTCGCTCATTAAAACTTATACTTTGATCACTGATAATTTTCTTCAATTCAGCTCTCTCAGCAGCATATTTTTTTACTGTTCGTGAGCGTTTTGCTTCTCGATTAATAACAGAAAGTTTTGCCATAATAAATATCGAATTATTTTAATGGAAAGTTGAAAGCTTTAAGTAAGGCACGACCTTCTTCATTAGTATTGGCCGAAGTAGTAAGTGTAATATCCATTCCTCGAATAACATCAATCTTATCATAATCTATTTCTGGAAAGATAATCTGCTCCTTTATTCCTAAAGTATAATTACCTCTTCCATCAAAAGCTTTGCTAGAAAATCCACGAAAATCTCGAATCCTTGGAATAGCAATACTAATAAGTCTATCCAAAAACTCATACATATAAGTTCGTCTTAAATTAACTTTACAGCCAATCGGCCAACCTTCACGTACTTTAAAGTTAGAAATAGATTTACGGGCTTTAGTAACCACTGGTTTCTGACCTGCAATATTAGTCATATCAGAAACGGCCCGTTCAATTATTTTTTTATCTGCAACAGCAGCTCCCAAACCCATATTTATGGTAATTTGAACTAGCTTAGGAACTTGCATAACACTTTTATATTTAAACTGTTGCACTAACTCAGGCACAATAGTTTCTTGGTAATATTTGTGTAATCTTGCCATTATTCAGTAATTACTTCATCAGTTGACTTAAAATAACGCACCTTAGTCCCATCCTCAAGATATTTAAAACCAACTCGGTCTGCTTTATTAGTAGTTGGATTGACTAAGGCAACATTAGAAATATGAATTGGCATCTCTTTATCAATAATGCCCCCAGCAATATTTTGCATTGGATTAGGCCGAGTATGACGTTTAACTAAATTGATATTCTCAACTACTATTTTATCATTTTTTACAACTCGAACAACTTTTCCAAGCTTATCTTTATCTTTGCCAGCAATAACTATTACTTCATCACCTATTCTTATTTTTCTCATTTATTACCTCATCAAAGAACTTCTGGGGCAAGAGAAACAATCCGCATAAATTTTTCACTTCTCAATTCACGAGTAACTGGCCCAAAAATACGAGTACCTATAGGTTGAGATTGATTATTGAGTAAAACAGCAGCATTACCATCAAAACGAATTAAAGAACCATCTGGCCGTCTTACACCTTTGCAAGTTCTAACTACTAATGCTTGATAAATCTCACCTTTTTTAACTTTGCTACGTGGTATTGCTTCTTTTACACTAACTTTAATAACATCTCCTATATTAGCATAACGCCGATGTGAGCCACCTAAAACTTTAATACATTTAAGTTTTTTTGCTCCACTATTATCAGCAGCATCTAGTATAGTTTGCATTTGTATCATAGGTTTTTCTCAATATTTATAAAAATTATAATCATGATTTTAATTGAGTGGATATCCATTGTTTAGATAACAAAAGCTGTTCATTTTTTGTCAAAGATTAAGATTATTTGCTAAATAAACAACTTGATTATCTAAGCATTTGTAAGCTAATCTGACGTAAAATTTTAGTCATCCTATGTAATTGAAGAGTTTTTCCGAACTATTTGTTCTAATCGCCAACTCTTAGTTTTGGATAAAGGACGACATTGAGCAATCTCAACAATATCACCAACTCCACATATTTGTTCTTCATCATGAGCATGTAATTTAGTTGAACGTTTAATATATTTTCCATATTTAGGATGTTTTACTTTACGTTCCACTAATACAGTAATAGTTTTATCCATTGAACTACTAGTTACACGACCAACATGAGACACTTTTACCTTTTGTTTATCCATAACTTAAGCGGCCCTTTTTTCATTAATAACCGTTTTTACTCTGGCAATGTCTCGCCTTACACTACGTAACCGGGTGTGTCGATTAAGTTGACCATTAGCTTTTTGTACTCTTAAGCTAAAATGTTCTCGTAATAATTCCAATAATTCAGTATTTAATTCACTGACAGCCTTAGTGCGTAATTCTCTAGCTTGCATCACATTATCACTCTAGTTGCAAAAGTAGTTGGCACAGATAACTTGGCAGCAGCTAAACGAAATGCTTCTTTAGCTACTTTTTCGCTAACTCCTTCAATTTCATACAATACACTACCTGGTTGAACTAAAGCCACCCAATATTCAACATTACCTTTTCCTTTACCCATACGAACTTCCAAAGGTTTTTTGCTGATTGGTTTATCTGGAAACATTCTAATCCATAACTTACCACCACGTTTTACATGTCTAGTAATAGTTCTACGAGCTGATTCAATCTGCCTAGCAGTAATCCGTCCATGACCTGTAGATTTAAGGCCAAATTCACCAAAACTAATTTTATTACCACGTTGAGCATTACCTCGATTGTGGCCTTTCATTTGTTTTCTAAATTTTGTTCGCTTAGGTTGTAACATAATTAATCTTGCTTACCAATAATTTCGCCTTTAAAAATCCATACCTTAATTCCGATAGTCCCATAGGTAGTATTAGATTCTGCAAAGCCATAGTCTATATCTGCACGTAGAGTATGCAAAGGTACACGTCCTTCTCTATACCATTCTTGTCTAGCAATTTCAGCACCATTTAAACGCCCACTCACATTAATACGAATTCCTTGAGCACCTAATCGCATCGCATTACCTACCGCTCTTTTCATGGCTCTCCTAAACATTATTCTTCGTTCGAGCTGTTGAGCTATATTCATTGCAACTAAATGGGCATCAATTTCTGGTTTACGGATCTCTTCTACACTTATATGTACAGGTATACCCATCATTTTAGTTATTTTAGTCCGTAACTTATCAATATCCTCACCCTTTTTCCCAATTACAATACCAGGGCGGGCAGTATGAATAATAATACGAGCATTACGAGCTGGACGTTCAATTCGTACCTTACCAACAGAAGCTTGTTTTAATTCCTGTTTGATAAAGTCTCTAACTTTTAGATCAATATTTAGGTATTCTGCATAGTTTCTTCCACTAGCATACCATTTTGACGACCAGTCTTTTATAATTCCTAGACGAATTCCTATTGGATGTACTTTTTGGCCCATAATAAACTCAATTTAAGTCAGAGACTATAACTGTAATGTGACTAGTGCGTTTTAAAATACGGTTACCACGTCCTTTAGCACGGGGCCGCATACGTTTAAGGGTTGCTCCTTCATTAACATATATTGCAGATATACGCAACTCATCTATATCTATGCCTTGATTATTCTCAGCATTAGCAATAGCACAATCTAATGTTTTTTTAATTAATTTGGCTGCTTTTTGTTTACTAAATTTCAATAAGTTCAAGGCCTGTTCAACTGGTAAACCACGAATCTGGTCAGCAATTAAACGACCCTTTTGAGCAGACATACGTATATATTTATGTAAAGAAACTGTTTCCATTATTTTTTGCTCTTTTTATCACCTGTTTGGTGGCCTCGATAAGTTCGAGTTATTGCAAATTCTCCTAACTTATGCCCAACCATATTTTCGGTGACAAATACTGGAATATGTTGACGGCCATTATGAATAGCCATAGTCAAACCAACCATTTCGGGGATAACCATAGAACGACGTGACCAAGTCTTTATTGGACGCTTACTCCTAGTGGCTGCAGCCTTTTCAATTTTACTCAATAGATGTAAATCAACAAAAGGTCCTTTTTTAATTGAACGTGGCATATTTTTAAACCTTTAATATTTTAACGACGACGAATAATCATCTTAGAGGTACGCTTATTAGTACGGGTTTTAGCACCTTTAGTTGGGAAGCCCCAAGGAGTAACAGGATGTCTTCCACCAGAACTACGACCTTCACCACCACCATGAGGGTGATCTACCGGATTCATAGCAACACCACGAACAGTAGGTCGAATACCACGCCATCTTTTCGCACCAGCTTTACCTAATGAAATAAGACTATGAGTTGAATTACCTACTTCTCCTAAAGTCGCTCTACAATCAACCGATATTTTACGAACTTCTCCAGAGCGTAAACGTAAAGTTGCATACCGATCTTCACGAGCTACTATTTGAGCATAATTACCTGCACTACGAGCTATCTGAGCTCCTTTGCCTGGTTTTAATTCTATACAATGAACTAAAGTTCCCATAGGTACACTACGCAATGGCATACAATTACCCGGTTTTACAGGTACATGGCCTCCAGAGATAATTATATCATCCGCTTTAACATCCTTTGGTGCGATAATATAACGACGTTCACCATCATTATATAATAATAAAGCTATATTTGCACTACGATTAGGATCATATTCTATTTGTTCTATTCTAGCTGGAATACCGTCTTTATTACGTTTAAAATCAATTATACGATAATGCTGTTTATGCCCACCACCACGGTGTCTAACTGTGATACGTCCATGATTATTACGTCCACTAGTCCTAGTTTTTTTACTAAGTAAAGATTTATGTGGTGAACCCTTATGAAGTTCGGAGTTATTTACTTTAACTACAAATCTACGTCCAGGTGAAGTTGGATTAGTTTTAATGAGAGCCATAATAATTAGTGATAGTTAAAGTTTAAAATTTTAATGTCATTCAGCATCTCTAAAGCTAATATCAAACCCAGGCATCAAACCTACATAAGCTTTTTTCCAATCTGCACGTTTTCCTTGAACCTTGCCAAAAATTTTACGTTTTCCTTTGACATTACAGACACGTACTGCTTTGACTTTAACATTAAATAGTAATTCTACTGCTTGCTTAACTTCTTTTTTAGTTGCATCTTTCAATATCTTAAATACAAACTGCTGTTTGCTATCAGACAAAGTAGTTGCTTTTTCAGAAATATGTGGAGTAATTAAAACCTTCATCAAGCGTGCTTGATTCATATTGCTAACCTCTTTTCTAACTCTCTAATTGTTGCAACATTAGTCAATACTTGCTTTGATTGAATCAGATTTACTGGATTAATCCCAATCATTTGAACTACATTTAAATAATGAATATTACGCGATGCTAAACTTAAATTTGTATTTTTTTCTGGAGTCACAATCAGTATTTGTTTCTTGTCTAATAATTCAAGACGTTGCAAATATTCTAATAATAACGTAGTTTTAGGACTATCAAATAAAAATTCTCCAACTACTAACAAACGTTCTTGTCTCAATAACTCAGATAAAATAGAACGCAAAGCACCTCTATACATCTTTTTATTTATTTTTTGGGAATAGTCTCTGGGTTTAGCAGCAAAAGTAACCCCACCACCTCTCCATAATGGACTGGCCACACTACCAGCTCTAGCTCGTCCAGTACCTTTTTGTCGCCAAGGCTTACTACCAGTTGCTTTCACTTGAGAACGACTTTTTTGAGCTTTTGTACCAGCACGACCACCAGCTAAATAACACGTTACTGCTTGATGTATTAAAGGTTCATTAAATTCTTTATTAAACACTTCATCAGATACATCTATAATACTGTCCTGTGTCCCACTTAAACTTAACTGCATTGTCTTGATTCTTTAAATTTAGTGAATATTTATGCCTTAGCATTTTTCATTTTAATAGCTGGACGAATAAATACATCGCCACCAGGAGCACCTGGTATCGCACCTTTAACTAATAATAATTGCTTATCTATATCTACCCGTATAATTTCCAGATTTAACGTAGTACAACGAACATTTCCCATATGGCCAGCCATTTTTTTGCCTTTAAAAACCCGCCCAGGAGTCTGATTTTGACCAATAGAACCAGCTGATCTATGAGATAATGAATTACCATGCGTAGCATCTTGCATTTTAAAGTTATACCGTTTTATAACTCCAGCAAATCCTTTACCTTTAGTTAAACCAGTAACATCAACTTTTTGACCTTGGGTAAAAACATCAACTCCAATACTTTGACCTAATTCAAATGTTTTATCATTATCAATTCTAAACTCCCAAAAATGACGACCTTCTTCTACATTGGCCTTGGCTAAATGACCTTTTATTGGTTTGTTAAGTTTGGCAACTTTATGAGTCCCACAAGTAACCTGCACTGCATTATAACCTTCTTTAGCAATTGACTTAATCTGAGTAATACGGTTAGGTGAAACCGAAATTACTGATACTGGTATAGATTGACCATCTTCAGAAAAAATTCGTGTCATTCCACGTTTTTGTCCCACAACCATCATAATTTAATATCCTTTATGAAACTCAAACTGTTAATTAAGTTTAATTTGTACTTCAACCCCAGCAGCCAAATCTAATTTCATTAAAGAATCCACTGTTTTATCAGTAGGATCAATAATGTCTAATAAACGTTTGTGAGTCCGGATTTCATATTGATCACGAGCATCTTTATTAACATGTGGTGAAATCAAAACAGTAAATTTTTCCTTCTTAGTCGGCAATGGAATAGGCCCACGCAATCTTGCTCCAGTACGTCTTGCTGTTTCCACAATTTCTCGTGCCGACTGATCAATTAATTTATAATCAAAGGCTTTCAAACGAATCCGAATACGTTGATTAACCATTGTAGCCATAATTCTTCTCTTTTAATTTGTCTTTTTAATTACTGCTTCAGCAATACTAGTTGGAGCTTCATTATAACAATCAAACTGCATGGTATAGTTAGCACGACCTTGAGTTAAAGAACGTAAATCAGTTGCATAACCAAACATCTCAGCTAAAGGAACTTCCGCTTGAATGACTTTACCTGTTGGCAAATCATCCATTCCTTGTAAAATTCCACGTCGACGGTTTAAATCACCCATTACATCGCCCATATATTCTTCTGGCGTTACTACCTCTACAGCCATAATTGGTTCTAATAATATTGCGTCAGCTTTGCCTGCTCCTTCTTTAAAACCCATGGAACCAGCAATTTTAAACGCCATTTCATTAGAATCAACTTCGTGATAAGAACCATCAAATAAAGTTACTTTTACATCAACCATTGGAAATCCAGCAACAATACCATTCTGCATTTGTTCTTGAATTCCTTTATCAACAGCTGGAATATATTCCTTAGGGATAACACCACCAACAATTTCATTTACAAACTGATAGCCAGAACCTGTTTCTGAAGGTTCTATCTTTAACCACACGTGACCATATTGACCACGACCACCAGATTGTCGAACAAATTTACCTTCTTGCTCAACCGTTTTCCGAATAGTTTCTCGATAAGCGACTTGTGGAGCTCCAACATTGGCTTCAACTCCAAATTCACGTTTTAAACGATCTATAATGACTTCTAAATGAAGTTCACCCATTCCAGATATAATAGTTTGACCTGTTTCCTCATCAGTACGAACTCGGAAAGACGGGTCTTCAGCTGTTAATTTAGATAATGATAATCCCATTTTTTCTTGGTCAGAGCGGGTTTTTGGCTCTACTGCAATCGAAATTACTGGTTCTGGGAACTCCATTTTCTCTAAAGTAATTATATGATTTTTATCACATAAAGTCTCACCAGTAGTGACATCTTTTAAACCCACTGCTGCTGCAATATCACCAGCTCTAACTTCTTTTATTTCTTCACGAGTATTAGCATGCATTTGCAAAATTCTGCCAACCCGCTCTTTTTTTCTTTTTAATGGATTATACACACTATCACCAGAATTTAGCACTCCGGAATAAACCCGAAAATAGGTTAAAGAACCTACAAATGGATCAGTGGCTACCTTAAACGCTAATGCAGCAAATGGTTCTTCATCACTAGACATACGTTCAGCTTCAGTATCCTTACCATCATCCAATATACCTTTTACAGCTGGTACATCACAAGGTGCTGGCAAATAATCAATAACTGCATCTAGCATTGCCTGCACACCTTTATTTTTGAAGGCTGAACCACATAATGTTGGAGTTATCTCATTTGATAAAGTGCGTTGGCGAATTCCAGCTTTAATTTCTGATACAGACAAATCGCCTCCATCTAGATATTTCTCCATAAATTCATCATTAGCTTCTGCAACTGCTTCTAATAAATGTTCTCTCCATTTTAAACATTCTTCTTGCATGTCAGCTGGAATTTCTGCTTCTAAAAACTTCACGCCCTGACTGGAATCATCCCAATAAATTGCCCGCATTTTTACTAAATCTACTACGCCAACAAAACTATCTTCAGCCCCAATAGGCAACTGCAATGGCACTGGATTTGCGGCTAAACGCTTTTTTATCTGTCCAACTACTCGTAAAAAATCAGCTCCAGCTCTATCCATCTTATTTACAAAAGCTAATCTTGGCACACCATATCTATCTGCTTGTCGCCATACTGTTTCAGATTGTGGTTCAACACCACCAACCGCACAAAAAATTGCACAAGTTCCATCTAAGACTCGTAATGAACGTTCTACTTCAATAGTAAAATCAACATGACCAGGAGTATCAATAATATTAATACGATGCTCTGGATATTGTTGTTCCATTCCTTTCCAAAAACAGGTAGTTGCTGCTGAGGTAATAGTAATACCACGTTCTTGTTCCAATGGCATCCAATCCATTGTTGCAGCACCATCATGAACTTCCCCAATTTTATGTGACACACCTGTATAATATAAAATACGTTCTGTTGCAGTTGTTTTACCTGCATCAATATGTGCCATAATACCAATATTTCGATAATACTCAATGGGGGTTTTACGTGTCATAATTCAGTTAATTTATCTTCACTGTTAAAAAAGTTATTTACAATATCCAGTTATTCAAAAAACTACTGAATACTGCTTTAATTAACTGGACATAAGAAACTTACCATCGAAAATGGGAAAATGCTTTATTGGCTTCAGCCATACGGTGAACATCGTCACGCTTTTTAATTGCGGTACCTTTATTTTCATGAGCATCAAGAATTTCGCCTGCTAAACGTAATCCCATAGTTTTTTCACCCCGTTTTCTTGCAGAATCCACTAACCATCTCATGGCTAAAGTAGTCCTACGTGAGGTTCTTACTTCTATGGGTACTTGATAAGTTGAACCACCAACTCGACGTGATTTAACTTCAACAACAGGGCGAACATTATCTAATGCCTTACTAAATATTTCTAAAGCTTCACCTTTTCCCTTTTCAGCTACCTTATCTAAGGCTCCATACACAATACGTTCTGCTACTGATTTTTTGCCGTTTTTCATCACTGTATTGATGAATTTTGCAACCGTCTCATCTCCAAATTTAGGGTCAGGTAGAATAACACGTTTAGCAACAACTCTTCTTCTTGACATTAAATATATCCATTCAAATTAAGACTTAGGTTTTTTAGTACCATACTTAGAACGACCCTGATTTCTTGAATTAACACCGGAAGTATCTAATGAACCTCGCACAGTATGATAACGAACGCCAGGTAAATCTTTTACACGACCACCACGAATTAATACCACTGAATGTTCTTGTAAATTGTGACCTTCACCACCTATATAGCTTGTTACTTCCATTCCATTAGTGAGTCGTACACGTGCTACTTTACGCATGGCTGAATTAGGTTTTTTTGGTGTCGTAGTATAAACCCGAGTACAAACTCCTCGTCTTTGAGGACATCCTTCCAAAGCTGGAGTATTACTTTTACTAACTTGCCGTTTACGTGGTTTACGCACTAATTGATTAATTGTCGTCATCTCATTACGGAATTTAATTTTCAAAATAAATGGCGCGCCCGGAGAGATTCGAACTCCCGACCCCCTAGTTCGTAGCCAGGTACTCTATCCAAACTGAGCTACGGGCGCATAGTCATACTAAAAACCTTTGAAAGCAACGAAGAGAGAGGGATTCGAACCCTCGATGGGCTTTTAACCCATACTTCCTTAGCAGGGAAGCGCCTTCAGCCACTCGGCCATCTCTCCAATCAAAAGTATTTTCTTTAAACCTAAATAAGTTAGGTAGGTTCTTAATCTGTTAAGAATATCCTAAATTAACAACCCTAACCTAACGCAGAATTACACATTCTAACTCTGTTTATTAAATATGTCAAGTGCTTTTTTATTACACATTAATATAATTTTATTAAAGTTATTTTAGATATTTAAGAATTGTATAATTGTTATTTAATCTTTCAGTAAGATTTTATAAATAATAACAGCTATGGCATAACATTGCAATATAAACCTAATGATACAAAATTTATATTAAATTACTTGAAATAATATACAATAAAAATAAAAAAATGAATTATATTCTTCACTTTTTTACGATTATCTGTTATTAATAAAGTAAGCATTTTCAACAAATAACAGTACTTTTTTTAAGTATCCCTATAACTATAGTTTGTAACTTATTGTAATAACTATTATTTAATTGCAGTACAAGACAATGACATACACAGAAGCTAATAGATTGCCACCTCGTAGACGGCGTAGAATTCATAAAAAACGTTTACCACCACCACGTCGTAGCAAAAAATTTCATTTTAAAATAAGATGGATAATTATATTAATAGTAATGATATTTGTTGGCAATTACATAGGGGCAATAGATGTAAAAGTTCGTAAACAATTTGAGGGTAAGCGTTGGGCATTACCAGCTCGAGTTTATGCTAGTCCATTAGAACTTTATAGTGGTAGTAATATAAGTCCTGAAAGTTTAAATGTAGAATTAAAAGCTTTAGGTTATCAATATTCTAAAAAACTTTATGAAATTGGACAATATCAGCGTAGTAAAAATAAATTTATAATTACAACTAGAGCTTTTAAATTTTGGGATGGTACAATATCACCACGCAAAGTTCAAGTGCGTTTTGTTGGTAGTACAGTGAAATCTATTATTGAATTACAAACTAATCAACAGATACCACTTTTGCGTTTAGAACCAAGATTAATTGGTAAAATTTATCCAACTCATAATGAAGATCGTGTTTTAGTTCAATTAAAAAATGTACCACAACAATTAATTGATGCGATCATATCAGTAGAAGATCGTAATTTTTATAGTCATTATGGTGTTAGTTTGCGTGGTACTATTCGGGCTCTTTTTGAAAATATAATGTCAGGTGAAGTAGTTCAAGGTGGCAGTACCTTAACTCAACAATTAGTGAAAAATTTTTATTTAACTCCAGAAAAAACGTTCAAACGTAAAATAAATGAAGCTATTATGTCTGTATTATTAGAATGGCATTATAGCAAGGAACAAATTTTAGAGGCTTATTTTAATGAAGTTTTTTTAGGTCAAGATGGAAATAGAGCTATTCACGGGGTGGGAATGGCAGCTAGATTTTATTTTAATCGTTCGTTGGATGAATTAAAGTTACCACAATTAGCACTATTGGTAGGTTTAATACGTGGTCCTACAGTATATAATCCCCGTTTGCACCCAAAAACAGCAATGAATCGGCGTAATCTGGTATTAGATTTAATGGTTCAAGAAGAGAAAATTTCTGCTAGTGAGTCTATACTCGCAAAAAATACTCCATTAAATATAATAAAAAAAATGTCTGAAAAATTTCCATATCCTGCTTTTATCGGATTAGTTCGTCATCAATTACATAAAGATTATCGTGAAGAGGATTTACGTTCTGAAGGACTCCAAATTTTTACAACTCTAAATCCTACTCTACAGAAAGTTGGAGAAAGAGTAATGGTTAAAGGGTTAAAAAAATTACAAAAAAAACATCGTAAAGCTCGTAATTTACAAGGAGCAATGGTTTTAACTAATGTTGAAAATGGTGAAATATTAGCATTAGTAAATGGTAAGAATTCTCATTATGCTGGTTTTAATCGTCCACTTAATGCTATTCGTCCAATCGGTTCTTTGGCTAAAATAGCAGTTTATTTAACAGCTTTAGAAAGGAATAAAAGTTATTCTTTGACTACAATGATTGATGATGGACCTTATACATGGGAAGATCGTAATACTGGTGAAATTTGGAAACCACGTAATTATGATAAAATTTCACACGGCCGAGTACCATTATATTATGCTTTATCTCGATCATATAACCTTGCCACTGTACGTTTAGGTATGTCATTAGGATTAGGTAAAATATATGAAACTTTGGAGCGATTAGGTATAGAACGAGAGTTCAAAACTAGATATCCATCAATGTTATTAGGCAGTATTGCTTTAAGTCCATTAGAAGTAACCCAAATGTATCAAACTATCGCTAGTGGTGGTTTTCGTATTCCATTACAAGCAATTCGTGCAGTTTTAGATCATAATGGTGAACCTTTAAAACATTATGGCTTGGAAATAAAAAAACGTTTTGAAGAAGCACCTGTATATTTATTAAATTATGCTTTGAGACAAGCAGTACGAGAAGGAACCGGGCGTAGAGTTTCTAGAACATTGCCAAGTAGTATGGTTCTTGCAGGTAAAACTGGTACTAGTAATGATTTACGTGATAGTTGGTTTGCTGGTTTTGGTGGCAAATTTTTAGCGGTAACTTGGATTGGTCGTGATGATAATAAACCTATGGGATTAAGTGGTGGTACTGGAGCAATGGTTGTTTGGCGAGATTTAATCGCATCTATTCGCCCCAAAACTTCTATGCCACAAGCTCCAAATAATATTAGATGGCGGAAAAAAGGTTCACGGCGTATCCCATATATCATTGGTAAAAATCAAAGTAATAAAACCACTGCTGAAAATCATTCATTTTTATTTTAAACAATATTTGGGAACAATAAACTGAATATCATGCAGGTAATCTTAAAATTATATATAATATAATAAAGTGTTATTTATGTCTTATTTTAACAATGCTAAATATTGTTGAACTAAATTATCGACCATTCATAACAGCAATATTAAATTATATATAAAGAGGATTATCGTGAATCTATCAAAATTATTACTTAAATCTTTATTAGTTTTAACCATAATAACTGGAAATGTTTTAGCTAATTCTTCTTATTTAATACATACAGATGCTACTGATGCAGTAAAATCTTTATTAAATACTGCCAAAGAATATTATGAAAAAGAACAATTCGAACAGGCAGCAGCTATTCTTGAACGAGCTATTAGGATAAAACCTAAACATCCAATACTTTGGCATAATCTTGCTGGAGTACGTTTAGCTCAGGGAGATTGGGAACGAGCTGCTAGTCTTGCTAGTAAATCTAATACTATAGCCACTAAATCTCGGAATTTAAAAGAATTACGCATTAGAAATTGGGTTGTGATAACTCTAGCTTGTGAAGGTATGAAAAATGAAGAATGTACTAAAGAGGCTCGTATTCAAGCTCAAAATCTAGCAAAATCATTAGCTAATTAATATTAATTTAAAGGATTTTTAATGGCATCAAGTACACGCTATATCGGACTAATTGATAAATATCGTGATTATTTACCAGTGCATGACGATACCAGAATAATTAGTATAACCGAAGGCAACACTCCACTAATTCGTTTACATAATATTCCCAAAATATTAAATAAAGATGTAAATATTTATGTTAAATATGAAGGTCTTAATCCTACTGGTTCATTTAAAGATCGTGGCATGACTATGGCGATTACCAAAGCAGTGGAAGCTGGTAGTAAAGCAACAGTTTGTGCTTCTACAGGTAATACTTCTGCTAGTGCTGCTGCATATAGTGCTAGAGCTGGAATAACTGCTTTTGTATTGATTCCAGATGGTAAAATTGCTCAAGGTAAATTAGCCCAAGCTATGATGCACGGAGCAGTGGTTATTCAAATTAAAGGTAATTTTGATGATGGAATGCGATTAGTAAAAGAGGTAGCTGAACATGCTCCAATTACCATTGTAAATTCTATCAATCCTTATCGATTACAAGGTCAAAAAACGGCAGCTTTTGAGATTATTGAAGCTCTTGGCAAAGCTCCAGATTATCATTGCTTACCAGTTGGAAATGCTGGTAATATCAGTGCTTATTGGATGGGTTTCACAGAATTTTTTAATATCGGAGTCACCAATCAACGACCTAAAATGTGTGGCTATCAGGCTAGTGGATCAGCTCCATTTTTGCGTGGCCATCCAATTGACAATCCAGAAACAATAGCAACTGCAATTCGCATTGGAAATCCACAAAGTTGGGATAAAGCAGTTAATGCTCAACAGGAATCTGGTGGTTGGTTTGATGAATTTACTGATGAAGAAATTTTAGCTACTCAAAAATTATTAGCTGAAAAAGAAGGTATTTTCTGTGAGCCAGCATCGGCAATTTCAGTTGCAGGAGCAATTAGAGATATTAATAATGGTAAAATAGCTGAAGGTAGCACGGTTACATGTACATTAACTGGTCATGGCCTAAAAGACCCAGACACTGCTATTAGCCAAAGCAATACACCTCTCATCAAAGTTAAAGCTCAACTTACAGAAGTTAAGGATGTTATACTGCAAAATATGGAAAACTCATAGTCCATATATTAACTGAAATTACGCAGAAAGCTACCTCCCACGCCCCATCATTATTAATGAAGGAGCAACTACTAGTTCCCTTCCTAAGTTCGCCCTGCTTTATAGCATTGCCTGAGCCTTGCTTTATGGTATTAATGAGGGGTTGTAATTGCGTAACATCAAATATTAATTAAAATTAATGACTGTATCTTGAGAAGAGTATAAGGTTTGTAATAAGTTAACAAATCTTATGCTAATATATAAATATGTCAGAATTCGATTTAATTTCCCGTTATTTCGCTACAAAATTCCCCCAACGTCCTGATGTCGATTTAAGTATTGGTGATGATGCTGCAATTTGCACTATTCCACCAAATATGCAACTTGTTACTGCGATAGACACATTAGTGGCAGATGTACATTTTCCACTACTAACTACCAAACCAGAAGATGTTGGCTATAAGGCCTTAGCTGTTAATTTAAGTGATATGGCAGCAATGGGTGCAACTCCAGTTTGGATGACTCTAGCTTTAACTTGTCCAGAATTTAATGAAATATGGCTACAACGATTTAGTGATGGTTTACTAGAATTGGCTCAACTTAATCAAGTAAGTTTAATAGGTGGAGATACCACTCGTGGCCCATTAACTATTACCATACAAATTACTGGACTAGTTCCATTAAATACTGCTTTAAAACGTAATGGAGCGAAACCTGGCGATAGTATTTATGTAACTGGAACTCTCGGAGATGCTGGTCTTGGTTTACAAGTAGCTAAACAACAAATTATCTTATCTGAATCGGTTAAAAAATATACATTATCACGTTTAAATCGCCCAACTCCACGTTTGCAAATAGGTCAAAAATTGCTTAAAATTGCTACTAGTGCTATTGATATTTCTGATGGATTAGTCGCAGATCTAGGACATATTTTAAACGCTAGTAATGTAGGCGCTTCGTTACAAATTGATAATCTGCCATTATCTGATGAATTATTAGAATCAGTGCCTTACGAAACAGCAATAAAATTAGCTTTAAGTGCTGGTGACGACTATGAGTTATGTTTTACTATTCCAAAATCAGAAATATTACCAGTAAATTCATGTACTTATATCGGAAAAATAGAGGCTAATTTAGGTTTACGTTGCTTGACCAAAACAGGGAATATATTTATTCCTAAAACTAGCGGATATCAGCATTTTTGATTTATATACTGAAAAAATAGCAGAGAATAAGCCATAATTAAACTTTTCTAACGATTTGTTTATCTGAATATTTAACATAGAATTTTTGTAAAGTTGAAACTCTTCCTAACCATTAAAGATTTATTAGAAAATCCATCTGAAACATTAATTATAGATGTGAAAGACTATAAAACGCCCAGTATTAAAAATTATATTATTCTGGTTCTGGGCTGAAGCTAAAATTCATAGTACTTTCAAAAAGACGAGTTTTGATTTAAAACATTAATCGATTGTGTAAAATTTTTTATTGGGTTAAATAAGTCTATCTGGATAAACATAAAAATTACGGTTTAACATGGCGATTAGTTGCTGCTCTTGTCAACTTGAGATGTCTATCTATTTAGGAAAGATGTCTAATAAAAAGGAAACTATTATGGCAAATTTAATCCAATACGAATTACCAGATGGCACCCCATTTATTTTAGAAGTGGAAGACCTTGAGCCACAAGGACGGCAACGTGTTAGCCGTACTGAAGATGGTATTATGAAAGCAGAACAAGGTTTTAGTGATGCAATAAAGCATATTAAACCGGTTGCTGAACATGTGTTGCAAACTTTTAAGGATATGGAAACTCCAGATGAAATTGCTTTAGAATTTGGAGTGAAATTTTCTGCTAAAGCTGGGGCTATTTTTGCATCGGTTGGTGCAGATGCTACTTTTAAAGTTAGTTTAAAGTGGGTCAAGCCTACTGAAGCAAAAATTTCAATTACAGAAGAATAAAAACATAGGGTCGGTGGAGCAAGGGTCGGTGGAGCAAAGCGTGACCGACCATAACCTCAATAAAATTTAACAATTCTCATTAAAAGTATGATAATATATCATACTCAATCTGGAGAAATCTCATGAATAAAGCTAAAGTAGCCATAACACTTGACCAATCTATTCTCAACAAACTAGACGAACTTATTACCCAAAAAATCTATCCAAACCGTAGCCGTGCTATTGCCGATGCAATCAAAGAAAAATTACAACGCTTAGAACAAAACCGTCTAACAGAAGAATGTTCTAAATTAAATCCTAATGAAGAAAAAGCACTTGCAGAAGAGGGTATTTCAGAAGAGTTTGTTAAATGGCCAACTTATTAAGAGGTGAAATTTATTGGGCTGATTTAAATCCAGTACGAGGAAGCGAACAAGGTGGACTTCGTCCGGTACTTATTTTAAGTCAAGATGTCTTTAATAAACACTCGGGAACTGTCATTGCTTTATCGATAACCTCTCAACCACAACGAGCAAAATTCCCATTGACCTTTGAAATTAAAGGTTTACCAAAACCATCTTGGGTAAAAATTAGCCAAATAAGAACATTAACCAGCGAACGTATTGGTAAAAAAATTGGCAAAGTTTCTCCAAAAGACTTGGCTAAAATTATTGAAGGCTTCAATAAAATTATTGGATGTTGAATACCAATCTACAATTATACATACACAGGAGAAACATGCCCAAACCCACTTTAAACCATGCTGTCATCCGTATATTAATCGATGACCAAGAACCATGTCAGGCCGTTGGAGCTGGATTTTTAGTTTCTCCACGCCATTTTTTGACTTGCGCTCATGTCATAAATGATGCTTTGCGATTGCCGAAAGATACTTCTGATATACCTGAAGAAACTGTCTATTTAGATTTTCCCTTATTGCCTAAACACCATCCTTTGCAAGCTAAAGTTCATAAATGGTTTGCGGTAAAGGAAAGCAATGCGATGGGAGAGTTTGAAGATATTTGTGTGTTAGAGCTGGTGGCTAAGACTCCTTTGCCAAAACAAGCTCAACCAGTACCAATCGTAGTAATTGAATCCAATGCCTTTTTTGATAGAGCAGTACGTACTTTTGGCTTTCCAGTTGGACGTGATGACGGTGATTGGTTGAATGGGGTTTTACACGGTACGATAAGTAATGGTTGGGTGCAGTTGGAAAGTGAAGTTGGACGGCGAGGTGTAGCTCCTGGTTTTTCTGGGACGGCTGTTTGGGATAAAGCAGAGAATGCGGTTGCTGGAATGATGGTGAGTATTCATACTGGTACTGTAGATACGGCTGCTTATATGATTCCGGTGGTTACCTTGATTAATGCGTGGGCAGAATTGAATCAGCATAGTCGGCCGGCTAATCCATATCGTGGCTTGGCTGCATTTCGGGAAGAGGACGTTGATAATTATTTTGGCAGAGAAGATACGGTACAAGAATTAGTTAAATTGGTGGATAAACAGATATTTACTGCGATTATTGGAGCTAGTGGTAGTGGTAAATCTTCTATCGTGTTTGCTGGTTTAGTACCACAGTTACGCAAGACCGATGCTTGGATTATTATTGATTTTAAACCACGCAATCAACCGTTTAATGAATTGGCATTGGCATTAGTTCCATTGTTGTATAGTGATGAATTGGAGCAAGCCAAAAAGCTGACTTCGTTTGCCCAAGATTTGGCAACTGGAGCCATTGGTTTGTCGCAAATCGTGCAATTGATTATTCGGAAACAGCCACATAAACGTTTGTTGCTTTTGGTGGATCAGTTTGAAGAGCTTTATACTTTGAATCCACGGGAAACCCAGCAAAGTTTTGTTGCTTGTTTGTTGCAAGCGGTGAATGATTTGGACAATTCATTGCATTTGGTATTTACGATGCGGGCTGATTTTATGGGGCAAGCTACTGAGGATGAATTATTTTCTCAGGCTTTGGATGACTATGATAATAAAATTTTGGGGCCTATGTCAGTTGCTAATTTGCGAGCTGCTATTGAGAATCCGGCGGAAAAACAGCAAGTTAAGTTGGAAGATGGATTGACTGACCGTATTTTGCATGATTTAGGGGATTCACCGGGTAATTTGCCGTTGTTGGAATTTGCGTTGACTGAACTGTGGGAACGAATGGAGAGAGGTCGTTTGAGCCATGATACTTTTGCAGCGATTGGTGGGGTAAAAGAGGCTTTGTCTCATCATGCGGATGAATTTTATGCTCAGTTGGATGCTGAAAATCAAGCTAAGTTACGGAAAATTTTTATTCAGTTGGTACGTCCGGGCGAAGGTACGGAGGATACTCGACAGGTTGCTACTCGTGAGTTTGTTGGGGAGGGTAATTGGGATTTAGTAGTGCAGATGGCTGATGCTAGGTTGGTGGTGACTGGGCATGAGTCTGGGAAGGATACAGTTGAGGTGGTGCATGAGGCGTTGATTCGGAGTTGGCAGCCGTTGCGGGATTGGATGAGTCAGGATAGACAGTTTCGGGTGTGGCAGAATAATGTGCGGCAATCAGTACGGGATTGGGATGATGATGGGGCTTTGTTGCGTGGGTCACGGTTGATTGAGGCTGAGGAGTTTTTGCGGGAGCGGGTGGATGAGGTAAGTGGTAAGGTTAAAGAGTTTATTGAGGCTAGTTTGGTTGCTCGGCAGAAACAGGTACGGTTGCGGGGAGTTGTTACAGTTGGTTTGACGATGTTGTTGGTTATTTCTTTATTGGCTGGGGGAGTTGCTTGGTGGAAGTGGTTGGAGGCTGAGGAGAAGACTTTGTTGGCCGAAGAAAAAACTGTTTTAGCTCAGGAACAAACTGATGAAGCTCTAAAAACTCAATCTTTATTTTTAGCCGATTTATCTCAACAACAGACTGATAATGGCAGTACTACTAATGGGATTTTGTTGGCTTTAGAAGGTTTGCCTAAAAATATGTCAGAACCAGATAGACCTCATGTTTTTGAAGCTGAACAGAAATTATATCATGCAGTTTTGAATCATTCTGAGTTAAAAATGTCAGAGCAATTGATTTTGGAGGGAGATAATTCATTAAATGATACCTCTTTTAGTCCAAATGGTAAAATGATTGCCACTACTGAAAATGATTCTGAAAATAGTGGAACTGTTCGTATTTGGGATGCTAGTAACGGTAAATTGCTCCACACTCTTATTGGACACCCAAACTTTGTTCACCGAGTTATTTTTAGCCCAAATAGTCTTTTATTAGCTACCACATCTTATAATGGAAATGTTCTTCTATGGGAAGCTGAAATTCGTTTATGGGAAGCTAAAACAGGTAAATTACTTCATGTCCTTACTAAACAGAAATATCGTCCCACTGATATAATATTCAGTCCTGACAATTTAACCTTAGCTACTGCATCTTATCAAAGTAACATTGCTAATTTGTGGCAAGTAAAAACCGGTAAATTGATTCGTACTTTTATTGGACATGAAAGTGGTGGTATTAGTGACATTACATTTAGTCCTGATGGTTTAACTTTAGCTACTGCATCCTTTGGTGATAAGACTGCTCGCTTATGGAATGTTGAAACAGGTAAGTTACTTCACACATTAATCGGACACAAGGAAGGAGCTGTAGATGTTACCTTCAGTCCTGATGGATTAACCTTGGTTACCGCATCTTTCGATAAAACTGCTCGTTTATGGGAAGTTAAAACCGGTAAATTATTCCATATTCTCACTGGACACGAAGATACAATTGATGATCAAAAATTTACTTACGATGGTTTAACTTTAGCTACTGCATCTTATGATAAAACTATCCGTCTATGGGAAGTTAAAACTGGTAAATTGCTCCATACCTTAACTGGGCATATAGATCGAATTAGACATATAGCTTTTAATTCTAATGGATTGATGCTTGCCACCGCATCTTTTGATAAAACTGCTCATATGTGGGATGTAGAAACTGGTAAGTTGCTTCATATTCTTGCAGGACATAAAGGTATAGTCAGAAGTGTGGAATTTAGCCCTGATGATATGACGTTGATTACGGTATCTGAAACTATTCGTATGTGGAATGTCGAAACTAATGATTATACTCTACCCGAAGTTAAAGATATTAAGTTTAAATCAGATGATTTATTTTTAATTTATGATGACGCAATATATAGTCCAAATAGTATGACATCAGCTGTCATATCTGGTAAAACAGTCAAATTATGGAATATTGAAACAGACAAACTACTTCATGTCCTTTCGCACAAAAATGATGTTGAAAATATTTTGTACAGTCCAAATGGTCAAATATTAGCTACAATGTCTAATGAGACAATCAACTTATGGAAAACTGAAACAGGTAAACTACTTTATAGTATAACCGGACATGAATTTAACTCAGGAAATCCAATATTTAGTCCTGATGGGTTGACATTGGCTATTGCAACTTCTGATAAAGTTGTCCAACTATGGAAAGTTAAAACTGGTGAATTACTCCACACATTTCAGTATGAAAAAGATATAAATGATTTTGTATTTAGCCCAAATAGTTTAAATTTAGCTATTGTTTCTAATAAAACTGTTAGTTTACGAGAAATTAAGACTGGTAAATCACTCAATTCATTTTTACATGAAGATGATATTTACAGCATAAAATTTAGTCCTAATAGTCAGATATTAGTAACTACATTTTGGGCAAATTATGAAAATGTTCTCCTGTGGAATGTCGAAACAGGTAAATTGCTTCATACTCTTTCAGGACATGAAGAGCAAATTAGAAATATAGTATTTAGTCCTAACGGTAAAAAACTGGTTACCACAACTAATGAATATGTTCGCATATGGAAAATAAAAACAGGTGAACTAATTGATACTATATATGACTTTATTGTTGACAGTGTAGTATTTAGTCCTGATGGCCTGATATTGGCTATTATAAATAATGGGACAACCGGTCTGTGGATGGTTGAAACAGGTAAGTTTTTTTATGCATTTGAATCTGAAACTTATGATTCCAGTGGTGACAAGGTATTATTTAGCTCTGATGATTCAATACTATCTATTGTTAGCAAAGATGGAGTCCGTTTATTACCACTTTTTTCCACCCAAGCTTTAATTGATGAAGCTAATAAAATTGTGCCACGCTGCTTATCAATAGAACAACGGAAACAATTCTTTTTACCAAATTCCAAAGCTGATGAATTAATGATAGAAGGAAAAGACCTAGCCAGTGAAGGTAAAATTGAGGAGGCTATTGTTAAATTTAATCAAGCCAAAGAATTAGCATCTTGTTTTAAATTTGAGCCTGAATCTAAAGCGATAAGAATAGCATCAACTTCCTTTCTTGAAACTGGTAAAGAACTGGCCAAACAAGGTAAAATAGAAAAGGCTATTATTGAATTTAACCGTGCAATCAAAATTGATTCTCGTGTTAAACTTGCTTCCCCAAAAAGCTTTGCTCAAGGACTAGCACAACAAGAAGCCAAATATTTGATAGATCAAGGTAGAGAATTAGCAAGAATAGGAGGAAAATATGAAAGTGCAATAGCTAAATTCAAGGAAGCAAAAATCTTAGATTCCAGTTTGACTTTTGAACCAGAAGATAAAACTCAAGCAATAATATTAGTTGAGCAAGGAGAAGTATTCGCTAAGGAAGGGAAAATTATTGAAGCTATTAATAATTATAAACAAGCCCAACAGATGGATTCTGATGTCGAAATTTATTCTTGGGAATGGGATGCACTTTGTAAATATGGAAGCTTACACGGATATGCAGATAAAGTGATTGAATATTGTGAAAAGGCTGTTGAACTTTATTTTGATGATAAGGATTTGATAGATAGTCGAGCATTAGCAAGAGCTTTAACTGGTAATATTCAAGGTGCAATTGAAGACTTTAAATTTGTTATCAAAAACTCCGATGATAAGGAATTTAAATCAAAAAGACAAAGTTGGCTAGATTCCCTACAAAAAGGCGAAAACCCATTTACTGATGAAGTTTTGGAGGGAATGCGTTAGGGTTTGAACATGATTTAACGGATTAAAAGATAAAACCTGATTAAATCAAAAGCACATAGGTATTAAAATCCTGTCCATCCTTTAATCTTTATTCAAAAATTATTTACAGGAGTCTAAAATGACAGATAATGAATTAAAAGAACTAGTTGCTAGTTTAGCCATTGCTCAACAAAAAACTGATGAAGAAATTACCAACCTAGTAATCTCTCAGCAAAAAACCGATGTACAACTGGCTAAAACAGATGCTAAAATAGATCGAATAGCAAAATTAGTTAGTAATATCGCTAACAATCAAGGAGATTCCACTGAAGAATTTTTTTACCGTAGCTTGATTGGTGATCCAAATTTAGGCAAAATACATTTCGATACAATTTATCGAAATTTACCAGCTAATAAAAAAAGTTTACAAGATGAATTTGACATAGTGTTAGTCAATGAAACATTGCTATTGTGGAAGTTAAACATAAAGCACATCCGAAATTAGTAGACGATATGTTGACAAAAAAATTACCAAATTTCAGATATTTGTTTCCCTATTATGAAAACTTAAAACTCTATGGTGTAATAGCGAGTATGGTTAGCAACAAAGATGAAGCTAAAGAGTTTTAATCCCATAGATATAGCAAAACTGGTATAATATGATTGTTAATAAATTTTTTAAAATATTATATTACTCAAACTAACAATTATCCTATAACAAAAATATTCCTTAAAATAATCTTAAGTATGTAACTACCTTATAACATGTTAACTCCAGAATTTAAAGAGCTTTTAGAATTACGTTATCAAGCGTATAGCGTAGGTTTGGTATCTTCTCAACGCACACAAACCATGTTAAGTGGTTTATATGCTTCTGTATTCCGAGGCCAAGGTATGGATTTTGAAGAAGTTCGGGAATATCAGCATGGTGATGAAATCCGTAATATTGACTGGCGAGTCACAGCTCGAATGAATCGGCCTTATTTAAAAATTTACCGAGAAGAACGAGAACGTAGTGTTGTGTTATGCGTTAATATTGGAGTGCAAATGCAATTTGGTACTCGTAATACTTTTAAATCTATCCAAGCTGCTAAAGCTGCTGCCTTATTAGGTTGGAGTGCATATGGTCATGGAGATCGAGTTGGTGGTTTACTATTTGGTCAAGAAGCTCCTAGATTTTTTCGGCCTAGTCGTTCGCAACGTTCTTTAGGGCAAATTTTACGCAATTTAACTATTAAGCCTGATAATGAAGATGATGTAACTACGCTAGAACAGGCTTTACAAGTATTAAATCGGAGTACTGGTACTGGTTCTTTACTTTTTATAATTACTGATTTTAATCAGACTGATATATCAACTTTACAACAGACTTTAAGCCAATTACGTCAGCATCATGAAATTGTATTAATCAGTATTAATGATCCAGCAGATTATGATTTACCAAAAGTGGGAGAAGTTGAATTTAATGCTCCTGATGGTAGTAAAGTTTATATTGATACTGATAGTAAAGCTGGAAGGATTGCTTATCGTGAAGTTTGGGAAACCCAACATCAAGCATTAAAACAAACTGCTCGGCGGTTATTTATCGATTTATTTAGCATATCAACTCAGGATAATGTATATGATGGTCTATTAAAAGGTCTGCAACAACGTATCCAACGACAGAGAACTCATAAATGAATTTACGTGATATACGAGGCTTAGATACTATTTCTTGGTGGCCTTTAGCATATGGTTGGTGGCTATTGATTGGTCTAATTATCTTGTTGGTAATTGCGATTATCTATCGAATTAAACGTAAAAAACCAGGTCAAAATTGGCGTAAGGTAGCAAGAGAAGAATGGTTAAATTTACGACCATTAAATTCTCCAGCTCGAGAACAATTAACTTTTTTATCTATTTTATTACGTCGAATTGCAGTCCAACAACATGGTAGAGATGCTTGTGCTGGGTTAAGCGGAGAAAAATGGTTAGTTTGGTTAACTAAACATGATCCACAAGGATTTGACTGGACTGAATCAGGAAAAATTCTCATAGAAGCTCCATATATGCCACCAGATACAGTGATAGAAGATCGGCAACTTGATTTAATCTATCGAGCTATTAGAACTTGGATCGATGATAATTAGTTATAAATATAATTCTTAATTATGAATTCTTAATGCTTAATTAAATTCAATTATTTATTGGAATATGCTTATATTATAGGATGTGATGGATTTGTAAATTATCTCAATTGAGTTTCTATATACAATCGATGCAATCATCACCACATCCTATTAACAATTATTTAATCTCTTCCTTATTTTTAACTGGAGTCCGTGGTTGTTCTCCTATAAAAATATATTCACTACTTAATAGATTAGATACTAATTTCATCCGTTGTCTAAATTCTCTAATTATAGGCCGATTATCATCTTCTGGATTTACAATTTGTGGTAATATCATAAGCACAAGTTCAGTTCTTTCGTCACTTTCATCAGTAGAAGAAAATAGACCATTACCAAGCACTGGTATATTCATTAATCCAGGCAAACCTTGTTTGCTATTTTTCTTTCTAATGTCAATCATACCTCCAATAATTATCGCACTGCTATCTCGCACTACTACTGAGGTTTCTATTTTACGTTGGATAAAAGACTGTAAATTTTCTGTAGTTCGTTCTGGACCTAATTGTGATAATTCTTGGAAAATCTCTAAATTAATAATGCCATTATCATTGATTCGTGGAGTAACTTTTACTGTGATTCCAGTATCTTTATATTGTACATCTTGAGTTACATAACTATTATTAATACTTGAGCTAGATGATCGATTGATAGAACTAAGAAATGGTTCATTTGATCCAATACTGATTGTAGCTTCTTCATTATTGCGTACTAGTAGAGATGGACGAGATAAAATACTGATATCATTAGTGGAAGCTATGATATTTAATAATCCGGTAAGACTACCAACTACTTTATTAAATACTAAACCAGTCAATGGATTTTGAGAATCTCCAACTGGGCCAGGTACGCTAAAATCAGTTTCTATATAATTAGAATTACTTTCGTTACTACCAAAAATATATTTCCAATCAATCCCAAATTTATTAGCTTTAGTAAGGGTAACTTCTGCAATCACCATATTTACCATAACTTCTTTAGGAACTTGATCTAATTGGTAAATAGTTTCTAGTAATTGTCTATAATCACGTGGATTGGCTCGTATCAATAAGCTATTGGTACTTTCATCAGAAACAATTCTAACCTTGAGTTCAGCAGAAACAGCCATTTGGCTACCTGCTATTGGGAATAGTGGTGCTTTAGTTTCTTCTTTCTCGGATTCATTATGTTTCTGCTTCTCTATATCTTCAGCATCTTTTTTATTTTCAATTTTAAACACATTAGTCAAGGTTGAAGCTAATTTTTCTGCTTCCAAATTCTTTACTTTATAAATAAAAATTTGTTCGCCACTTTCTTCACTACGCTCATCGAGAATTCCAACCCATAAAGCCACTTCACCAAAGCCACTATTGGGAGGAGCTATTACTAATATTGCATTAATTCGTTCTAAAGCAATGACTTGATAAGTGGAATCAACATTACCTGAAACAGCTTTGAGAATTTTTTCTAGCTCTGCTTGTACATCAGTAGATTTAGAATTAACTAATCTAAATAATCTCATCCCTCGATGTAAAAATGGGTCTGCATCAATTATTTTTAATAACTTATTAATGCGTAACAACCTTTGTGGAGTGGTAACTATTCCAATCACATTTAACATTGGTAGAGAAATAATCCGACCCTTTGGTTGAATTAGAGGATTGATAATTGCTGGAGCAGCTTCTGAGGTAATATAGCGAAGTGGAGTAATTTGCATTACTTCTGGTGAATCACTGCTAGTCAAGGTTTTTGGAGTTAAACCAATGGTATCAGGTAATTGAGAGTCAATTTTTTTCAGATGATAAATACTGCCTCTTTTTTCCATTACCACCCCAGCGTCATTTAATAATAATTGTAATAATGGCCATAAATCTTTTTTAGTCAAAGGTTTTTCATCAGAAGTCCGCAAAGTAACTTTATCGCCAATCGTCGAATCAATTATCATAGTAATTTCTAAGGCATCACCAATAATTTGTAGTATTTCTCGTAAAGATACTTGTTCAAAGTCTAATTGAATAGGAGTATCATCATCTAAATTTAGAGTTGCAATTCCAGATGAAGTTTGGGCGGTAATAGTAGTTATTTCAGGTAGTTTTCCTATTTTATTGACTTTTTTTAATGGTGTAGGTTTGGAATAAGGTAATTCAATGATAGATGAGTCGATTATTGATTTATCATCTTTATCAGATTGTAATTCATTTTCAATTAGTTGTTTGGCACTAACAGTTGGAGTTTCTTTTAGTGGTTTATTGCTACAAGATATTAAAATACTGGTACATAACAGTAGGATAAATAATTTCATATGTTTTTTTTGAATATGTTAATTATAATTTGAAAAATTTAATAAATTACAAGATTTT
>JASFYV010000300.1:0-16968 GCA_045046925.1 Candidatus Marithrix sp.
CACCTATCGCTCTTTTAAATTCTTCTTCTTTTAATTTCTTTGCTTTTTCATATTTCATTACTCTATTATTTTTGGTTTTTTTACTTTTGCAAGAGGTCTTATGAATGGTTGGATTAAGGTTCATGCGGTTCAAGAATCCTTCGTTCTTAAAATCACTGTGTCTGATAATGGTATTGGAATTGAGGCTAAAGAATTGGATAAGATTTTTTATGAATTTCACCAAGCAAATATAGTGCGTGACCAAGAACTTGGTGGCATCGGAATAGGACTTGCCTTAACCCGACGTTTGGTTGAATTGCATGGTGGTGAAATTGGAGTTGAAAGTGAATTAGGTAAAGGTAGCTCTTTTTGGTTTACCCTACCTATTAAAACTCAATTCCAAGCAACTAAAGAAACCCAAAATGAAGAAGCAAAAATAGTAAATTTTCCTCATAATCGTCATATTTTAGTAGCCGAAGACAACGAAGTAAATTTAATGACAGTTCTTGATATGCTTAGTATCCACGAACATCAGGTAGCAGTAGCTAAAAATGGGCAGGAAGCCATTGATTTAGCTTAAACTCATAAACCTGAATTAATCTTTATGGACATCCGAATGCCAATAATGGGTGGGATGGAAGCAACCAAACGACTACGAGCAATGCCACAATTTAAAAATACTCCCATTATCGCTCTAACTGCCAGTGTCGGTACCGAGGCCGAAGAATAACAAATAATGATTGGTTGCACTGCCCATTTACCCAAACCAATTGTTACTAAGGAATTATTTGCGATTTTGCGGGAATATTTGGATTAAAAAGTTTTTTATCCAACCTTTAATTGTCTGAATCAGTATTATCAGGATAAACCTGTTCAAACTGAATAAGTTTGTAAATTTATTCTAAGAACTCTTTAATTCTGTTAATCCTGATTTTAATAGCTTATATTCTAGTTCTAAATAATAAATCTTTTCCATGGTTTTGCAATACAAACTATTGGATCATTATTCATTGTCTGAATTAGGTTTCATAGGATTTTTAATTCCTGATTCAGACATCTTACCTTCTACGAATTTTAATCTATTTAACCAAAGCTAATTTTACCTTCTAAATCATTACGAGAATCAGCATTTTTCAGTGCTTCTTCTTTGGTTATTTTTTCAGCTTTAAATAGATTATACAAAGCATCATCAAAAGTAGCCATTCCTCTTGCTCCACTAGATTTCATAGCATCTTTAATATCAGTTAATCTACCTTTTAGAATTAGATTAGCAATATTTGGTGTATTAATCATAATTTCAATAGCAGCACAACGTTTACCTCGAATATCTGGAATTAAGCGTTGGGAAATAATGGCGTTGATATTGCCGGCCATATCCATAAATAAAGATTTTTGTTTATCAGTCGGAAACATATTTACAATTCGATCCAATGCTTGGTTTGCATTATTAGCGTGCATGGTAGATACGCATAAATGCCCAGTATTAGCAAGTTCCAAGGCAGCTTCCATAGTTTCCATTTCCCGAATTTCCCCAATAAGGATTACATCTGGAGCTTCACGTAAAGAAGCCTTAATTGCAGTCGCATAAGAATTAGTATCAACTCCAACTTCCCGCTGATTAATAATTGACATCTTATTGGGATGGGAAAATTCGACTGGGTCTTCAATCGTTAAAATATGACCGGGGGAATTAGTATTACGATAGTCAATCATAGCGGCTAAAGTAGTGGATTTACCAGAACCTGTTCCACCAACCATTAACATCAAGCCACGTTTTGCCATCATTAATTCTAATAATATTTCTGGAGTACCCATAGCTTCAGCAGAAGGAATTTCAGATGGGATATACCGCATTACCAGACCAACAGTTTTACGTTGAAAAAAAGCATTACCCCGAAATCTAGCACTTCCATCTGGTAACGAAATAGCAAAATCTAAATCATGAGTCTGTTCAAATTGAGCTATTTGTTCGTCAGTCAGAATAGAATAAGTACATCTCTTGGTTAATTCTTCGGTTGCAACAAAGGTGCTAATTGGACGAGCCATTCCATAAATTTTAGCTTTTATTTGTGAACCTACAGTAAGAAATAAATCTGAGCCATCATGCTGATAGGTTATTTTTAAATAATCTAATAAGTCGGTACTATCTATAATTGGTATTTCTTTACTATCTGCCGCAGGTTTAGCTTCTTCTTTAGGTTTTTTATCTTCTTCAGGGTCAGTGACAACAGGATTAATAACTATTCCAACTATTTTATCTTTAAAAGATACGCTAACTTTAAATTCGCCACTAGTATGACTATAATCAAATTCTATTTTTTTATCTTTTACAAATTGTTTTTTCTGTTCTCCAGACATGATCGCAAATGCTGTAGCTTTGGTTATTTCAGCAGTTATAGCTGTTTTACCAACCGGTTTGTCTTTATCATTAAGTTTAATTGTTATTGGAGAACCAACGGTAATAAGTAGGTCTGATCCCTTCTTATCAAGCATTAATTTTAAATAAGGTGATAAGTCCATAAGTAGTCTTTTGATTGTGTTTTAATTAATATAGCAAAAGTTACATTATTATACTACTCTCACTTAAAAAATACCAAAACTATAAAAATTAGCTTTGATTATATTTAATTGGATAGGTAAATTTCATATAGCAATAAAATTAATTTATGAAAATATTAATAATTAAATTATTGTAAGTTATATCAAGATTTGTATTTATAGGTATAAATTGGTATTCTTGAGAGTTTGTGTATTTTGAATACTAACAAATAATTATTTATGGCCTTAATATATAAATTTAATAAGGAGCATTATGAGTTTTATCACAGTTGGTAACGCATTAGGCTGTACAATTAATTCACATCGTCGTGGTTGGGAAGGTAGTATATGTAAAAATGCCGAAACTTGGAATTGTTCTGCTAAACAACAATTTAGAACTGATTATTGTCAACAAGGTGATCCACGTTGCTATCATATTCATATTTTTGAAGAAGCTAATCCTTATTGTTTGATTGATGATTTAGGTATTGGTTGGTTACTTGAACCATATCCAGAAGTTTTAAATGACCAAATTTTATTATTTTGGGGTAAAAGATTTCAAGAACCTAGGGGAATTAGCGATATAAATGCTAGACCTAAAGACTATGTATTTGGAGCTTATCGAGTATTAAACGTTTCTCCACAAAAAATCAATGAATTTAAAACATTATGGAAAATAGAACCTTATCCAGATGGCTGGACACGTTTTCAATTACCGTATATTTTAACTGTATATTACAAAAGTATTATTGGTGGAGTGTATCTTAAAGAGGTTAATCGGGTAGCTGTGGAAAATATGTTTGAAAAAGCTTCTGAGCAATCTAAAAACCCTAATCCAAATTGGAATAGCCAAAAGGATATTGAACGATTTGAACATTTTCATACTAATTTACATGAATGGTTTGAAATTGCAAGAGAAAGTACTCAAAAATTACAACAAAATGTAGTACGTCCTTATACTAGTAAAACTAATGCCTCACCAATAGTAAAAAGTCCTTTTGATGGTTTAAAAAGTTTAGATGTCAAAAAATCTACTAATAGTATTCCAGCTACAACTAGATCAGCAGATAAAATTACTACAACTTATCCATTAATTGAAAAAGATTCTGTTAAAGAAAAACTTAAAGCCAATTATAGTAAGGAAATCTTAGATGCCGTATTAGCAGTATCATTGACTAAAAATATTTTGATTATTACTGGTAATCCAGGTGTTGGTAAAAGCACTTTAGCAATAGATTTAATAGATGACCAAGAACGTAAATTAATTGTATCAGTAGGCTCTACTTGGAGAGGTAGAGAAGATTTATTAGGTTATGTAAATCCTATTAGTAACGAGTTTGAAGCAACTGATTTTACTAAATTTTTATATAAAGCTGAAGTTGCATGGCGGAAAAATGATAAACGACCTTATTTGGTTATTTTTGAAGAATTTAATCTAAGTCAACCAGAATATTGGTTTGCTGATATTTTAGTACGTTCACAATATCCAGATGATCAAGATAAAATGCGAACTATTGAATTAGGTGGGAAAAATATTCGTGGCATAACAACAAATACTAGTAGAGTATCAATTTCTCCAGCTTTACGTTTTATTGCAACTATTAATAATGATCATACAACTTTATCATTATCTCCTAGGGTTTTAGATCGGGCTTCTATTGTTGAATTAACTTTAGAACCTAGAATAACTTTAGAACGAGCTAAACTTGACGAATTAAATGAGCAGCAAATTATGTCTATTGAAGAGCTTGATACCATTCTTAAATATAAGAATGCTATGTTTTCTTTGCGAGCGGCTGATTCATTGAAACGCTGTTTAGAAAATATGCACCTTTTAAATATGAATAGTGTATGGGATGCTTTAGATATTGTCTTATTGCAACAAGTTTTAACCAAAGTAAGGTTAATGGTGGGAGACCCAGCTAATGATAACCTTATGCAAGGTTTAGAAGAATGGAGTGAAAACTATGGTAAATATTTGCGTAAATGTGCAGGTTTAATCAGTGGTTGGGCCGAAGCATTAAAGGATGGACAAGATGTTATACAAGCATAACTACTCATAATTTCATAATTTTGTTTGACATCTTTGAATGAGTTTAACATCATTAGGTGGGATAATTAATTGTGAATGGTTAACTGTGAATTATTAATGAAATTATAAATTATTAGTAATTAACCATTCTTCATTCACAAATATTTTCCATTAAAGAAGGTTAATTTACTCGTTCCCAACGAAGCCGTTGGGAACGAGGGAAAAGTCCACTCCAAGATAAAGTTAGAATTAATTTTACTCTGCACCCAATTATTATTCATTATCTTTTTATTGAACGTTTCATTTCTTCTATGGATATTGGCGGATTTCTTCTATGTAACATTCTGTGATAATTGGAACAAATTGGAGCAAGATATGTGATTAAGACTTTTGTTATCTTTTTAAGACTTGATATTAGACCTCTTGCAAAAGTAAATTAGGAAGAGAAATTAAATTCTATATTGATTTTCACGACTTAATATAGGAGAGCGACCAAATATTCTTAAATTTGTCTTGATTATCTTTAGCATCTTCTCGAACATTTTTTGACTTACTCCTATCGTTCTTTTAAATTCTTCGACTTTTAGGATTTTTGCTTTTTCGTATTTCATGTCTTTTATTATTTCATTCTTTTTTACTTTTGCAAGAGGTCTATTGTTATAGAGCTTACACTATCTAAAAATACTATAATCAAGTCGATATAATCCTGCTTTTCTCCATTGTTTAGTTTATGTTATACTAAATATTACATATAATTTCATAAACTAACAGTATTTAATTACCATCTAAAATTATGCAGACATCTTGTTGTAGCAATGATTATGATTCTCAGTTATTAACTGTTGAAGAAGCATTAAATAAAATTTACCATGATTTACAATTTATAAATGGAAATGTACAACTAGCAATTCGTGATGCTTTAGACCGAGTTTTAGCAGAAGATATATCATCTAAAATAAATGTACCTCCTCACGCAAATTCAGCAATGGATGGTTATGCTGTACAAGGAAGTGATTTACCAACAGAAGGTAAAACTGAATTAACTATGGTAGGAACTTCTTTTGCTGGTCAGCCTTACTCTGGAACTGTACAAGCTGGTCAATGTACTAGAATTTTTACAGGTGCTGTTATACCGAATGGTACAGACACCATAATTATGCAGGAAAATATTGATAAACAAGAAAATATTATAACTATTACTACAGGTAATGAGATTGGGCAACATATACGACCTGTTGGAGAAGATATCTCTATAGGACAAACTATATTAAAAATTGGTAAATATTTATCTCCAGTAGATATTGGTTTATTAGCTTCTTTAGGAATTCCAGAAGTAAAGGTAAAACGTCGTTTACGAGTTAGTTTTTTCTCCACTGGCGATGAGTTACGTGCAGTTGGAGAGACTTTAGAAGCTGGTCAAATTTATGATAGTAATCGTTATAGCTTATACGGAGTTTTATCTCGTTTAGGTGTAGATATTATTGATATGGGAGTAGTATTAGATAAACCAGAAGATGTGGAACAAGCTTTTTTAGCAGCAGCAGATTGTAGTGATGTTATTATTACTTCTGGTGGTGTATCTGTTGGGGATGCAGACTATGTTACTGCTACTTTACAACGACTTGGTGAAGTAAATTTTTGGAAAGTAGCGATGAAACCAGGCAAGCCATTGACTTTTGGGAAACTAAAAGGTTCAGCTTTTTTTGGTTTACCAGGCAATCCAGTTTCTGCTTTAGTTACATTTTATCAATTTGTACAACCTGCTTTACGTTATATGATGGGTCAAGATACGACAACTCAAATTAGAGTTCCAGCCACATGTTTATCTACTTTGAAAAAAAGTCCAGGTCGTACGGAGTTTCAACGTGGTATTATGACAACTGATGAACAGGGTCATTTAGTAGTCAGTTCTACAGGAAGGCAAGGATCTGGAGTTTTAAGTTCTATGAGTCAAGCTAATTGCTTTATTGTATTACCAAAAGAATGTGGTAATGTAGAAGTTGGTAATGAAGTATTAATCGAACCTTTTGCTGGATTAATTTAATTTTCAAAGAATGAATATGAATTGTTCCCAAGAGCAAACTTAGGAACGATTCAAAATATCGATAAAATGCTATTTTATGATAGCTATCACCATGAATTTGTTTACCATACTAACTCCCATCACATACTGTTTATTAGTCATAATATGGCTATCATTATTATTTTTTTGTATAAAAACTCTACGATTACAACAATATAATATAATTTTTTTAACTATTTTAGCTGTTGAATCATTCCGTTCATTATTTGACAGTATTTATTTTGGAATTTTATATAGTTCTAAATTAGGCTATTTGATTCCAGATATCTATACAATTTTAATACGTCCAGAAATAGCAATAATCCCAATAATAGTTAATTTAATTTCTGTAATATTAATAATAATTATCTTAGTACGTTGGTGGTTTAAATATGAAAATGAACTAAAATTTTTAGTAAAACAACAAACTAAAGAATTAAAACAATATAAAGAACAATTACAAAAGGAAATTAAAAGACGAAAAATAGTTGAAGACCAACTCAAAAAATTATCTGTTGTAATAGAACAAAGTCCTAGTACTACTGTAATTGTTGATATTACTGGTAATATTGAGTATGTAAATCCTAAATTTACCCAAATCACAGGCTATAGTGCTGAAGAAGCAATCGGACGTAATCCACGTATTCTAAAATCTGGCCAACATACTAAAGAATTTTATCAAAATATGTGGGACACTATTTTATATGGTGAAGAATGGCGAAACGAATTTCACAATCGAAAAAAAGATGGTTCTTTATATTGGGAATATGCTTCTATTTCAACTATTAAAGATAAAAATGGTAATATTACTAACTTCATAAAAGTTTCTGAAGATATAACTGAACGTAAACAAGCTCAACAAGCTTTACAAGAAAGTAAAGAACAATTACATGCAATTTTAAATAATAGTGCCACAGTTATATTTTTGAAAGACATGTCTGGTAGATATTTATTTATAAACAAACGTTATGAAAATATATTCAATATTTCTAATCAACAAATAATTGGTAAGACTGATTACGATATTTTTCCGGCTGATATGGCTGATATTTATATTGCTAATGACAAAAAAGTTGTGGCCAGCAACTCATTATTAAAAGTTGAGGAAAAAGTTCCACAAAGTGATGGAATGCATAATTACATTTCCATTAAATTTCCATTGCATAATACTAAAGGAAAAATATATGCTGTTTGCGGTATAGCTACTGATATAACTGAACAAAAACAAACTGAACGAAAAATTAGAGAAAGCGAAGAACGATTCCGAGCTTTATTTGAAGGAGCTCCAGATGCTATATTTTTAATTAATCAGAAATCTGGCAAAATAATTGATGCTAATCCAGCTGCCTCTAGGCTGTTGTTAAAACCATATAAGGAAATTATTGGTCTTAACCAATCAGAGCTACATCCTGTTTTATTAGACAAAATTGCGGAAGAAAGAGCTATTAGATATGGTAAATTAACTCAAGATAGTCAAATTGCATTACTAGAATATTTAGTCATTCGTTCTGATGGAGTTGAAGTACCAGTTGAGATTATGGCATCAACTATTTATATCAGAGGCAAACCAATTCTCCAAGGAGTTTTTCGAGATATTACCGAACGTAAATATGCTTTAAAAGCTTTACGAGATAGTGAAGAACGTTTACGTACTGTAGCAGATTTTACTTATAATTGGGAATATTGGAATGATCCAAATGACAACCCTCTATATGTATCACCTTCTTGTGAGAGGATTACTGGTTATCGTTCTGAAGAATTTCAAATAGATCCTAGATTATTAGAAAGAATTATTCATTATGATGATCTTACAAATTATCAAAAATATCATCAATTACAAACTTTAGAACTAGACACTCATTTTTCAGAATTTCGGATTATTAATAAAGCCGGACAAGTACGTTGGATTGGTCATGTATGCCAACCAGTATTTGGTGATGATGGTAATTTTTTGGGACGACGTGGTAGTAATCGTGATATTACCGAAAATAAACAAGCAGAACTTGAATTAAACCGTGCTAAAGAACAAGCTGAATCAGCCAATCAAGCAAAAAGCGAATTCCTGGCCAATATGAGTCATGAAATTCGTACTCCATTAAATGCAGTTATTGGTTTTAGTGAATTGCTTACCTCTTTAGTAAAAGATGAAAAACAAAAAAATTATTTACACTCGATCCAAACAGCTGGTAAAACTTTATTAACTTTAATCAATGATATTCTTGATCTCTCTAAAATAGAAGCTGGTCGTTTAGATATTAATTATGAAACAATTTATATCAAAAGAATATTTTCTGAATTGCAACAAATATTTGAGATAAAATTAGCTGAAAAAGGTTTAGATTTTATTGTAGATATTGCTACTGATTTACCTTCGGCATTATTATTTGATGAGATCAGATTGCGACAAGTATTATTAAACTTGATTGGTAATGCAGTAAAATTTACTGAATCCGGTTATATTAAACTAAGCTGCCATAAAATTGAGAAAGATATTACTGGTAAAATTGATTTAATTATTTCGGTAACTGATACTGGAATTGGTATTCCGCTTGATCAGCAAGAAATTGTATTTGAGTCTTTCCGTCAACAGGATGGACAAAGTACTAGAAGATATGGTGGAACTGGTTTAGGTTTAGCTATTACTAAGCGTTTAGTAAAAATGATGAATGGCCGAATTTCTATTGAGAGTCAAGTTAACAAGGGCAGTACTTTTAAAATTACTTTACGTGATGTTGAAGTTTCATTGCCTAAACCATTGCCAGAAAACATATCCAAAAATTGGCAAAATATTACTTTTATTAAAGGGACAGTATTGATTGTAGATGATATTGAATATAACCGGAATATTATAAAAGAATTGCTACATGATTTAACAATTTTTGAAGCGGAAAATGGTCAACAAGCTATTATTTTTGCTAAGGAATATAATCCAGATGTAATCTTAATGGATATTAGAATGCCAATAATGGATGGCTATGAAACAACCAAAAATTTAAAAACTAATCCAAGTACTGCTAATATTCCAATAATTGCTTTGACTGCTTCAGCAATAGAAAAGGATGATAGTCAATTTGATGGTTATTTATGCAAACCATTAAACATTAATCAGCTTTTTAATGAATTAGCTCGGTATTTGAATTATGTAGAAAATATCAAACCTTCAAATGAACCAGAAAACTATGATAAAAATATTATCAATATTTTGTTGTTAATAACTGAATTGGAGGATATGAAATTAATATTACAGGATATAATAGGAGTAATTGAAATGGATGCAGTTGAAAAATTTGCTGATCAAATTATGACTTTAGGCCATACTCATAATTCTAAATGTTTAACTAATTATGCTGATAAACTATTTGAATTCTCTCAAAGTTTTGACATTGTAAATACTGAAAAAACTTTAGCAGAATTCTCCAATATACTAGAAAATATTAAACAACATACAGTTTATTAATTGAAATTACATAGATTATAGATTTCACGTAGGATGTAATGAATTTACGAATTACATCAAATAAGTTAAATTTATCAAACGTTATTGATGCAATTTGTTCCGCATTGCATCCTACATGTATATTTCAGTCATTAATGACAAATTTAAAATTGCTTATCAATAAATTTACAAGCTATATCTGCAACTGGAAGACGGATAACTACACAAATTTCATCATCTTGTTCTATCCATACTGTACCATTATGTTCCTCAATTATTTTTTTTACAATAGCTAAGCCTAATCCAGTACCTTTAGTTTTTGTTGTCACATATGGTTCAAAAATTTTATCCATTAAATCGTCTGGAATAATAGGCCCTTGATTGGATAACCGCAATTCTATACATTCCATCCCATATTTTTTTAAATAATCAGTAGTAACATTAATTTCATTATCAGTAGTTTGAGCTTCTAACGCATTTTTTATCAAATTATGTAAAACTTGACGTAGATGACCTTGATCAGCTTCAATATTTGGGATGCTTTGATCTAAACCAATATTAATAGGCGTTGAAACATTACGATATAAATCATATACTTCTTCAATAAGTTGATTCAGATTAGTTGGTTCTTTGTTGATAGATGGAGCTTTAGCATAATTAGAAAAATCATTCACCATATCTTTCATAGCAGAAACCTGCTGAATAATAATATGTGTCATTCGATCTAGCAGCTTTACTTCATCTGGAGGAAACTTATTTAAATATTTATATCGTAAACGTTCTGCCGATAATTGGATTGGAGTTAATGGATTTTTAATTTCATGAGCTAAACGTTGAGCCACTTCACTCCAAGCTGCATTACGTTGGGCTTGAATTAATGCAGTAATATCATCAAATACAATCACATATCCATGTCCAGCAGATAGCTGTAATTGAGTACCTTGACACATTAAAGTTTTACGTCCTCTAGCTCCAAATAAAATAATTTCTTTTCGCCAATCTTGAGCATAATTAGCAAGATATGGATAAATAGCATTACATAAAGGACGCAATATAGAATAATCTTTCTGTAAATTAGTCAGAGTTTGTCCTAATAATTCATTTAATGGCAATTCCATAATCATAGCTGCTGCTGGATTTGCAGTTCTTAATTTCATCTTCATATCTACAGAAATCACTCCAGAAGACAAGCGTTCTAATACGACTTCTAAATAAGTACGTTGGCTATCAGCTAGTTGTTGACTGTATTTTGCTTCATCTCTAGCTTGAGCTATTTTATCAGTCATATCGTTAAATGATTGCACTAAAATACCTAATTCATCCATATATGTTATCGGTAATTTCTTAGCATAATCACCCTTAGCAACTGCTATAGTTCCTTCTATTAGATGATTTAATGGCGATACCAAACGATTCGCAACAAAAAATGCTATCCATATAGTACCAAAGATACTCAGCAATAACACTAGAGATAAAACTAAAGTAAAACTTATCTTTAGAGGTCGATATAAATAAGCTCTTCCTTTATAGCTGCTATAAGCGTTCTCAACATTTTCGGCCAATTTTCTAATATGATTTGGAATAGGGAATATAGCTTGTAACAAACGCACTGGTTTAGTTTGTGATAATTTAATTACTACTCTAATATGCAAACCACGATCGGCAATTTGTTCTAAGCCAATATATATATCGGTTTGTTTTAATTGAAATAATATTCTATTATGTGGTCGATTAGGTAATAGATAGGTAGTATCAATAGTATTAGATGAAATAATTCGCCCATTAGTTGTTAACAAAGTTAATTCGGAAGCCTCACTTTTTTCTCGTAACTCATTGAGTAATAGAACTATATCATCATTATCAAAACCAATTTCTTTAGTTATCGCTAAAGTCTGTTTTTGAGCTTCTCGCATGCGGTCATCAAGGGTAGCTTTGCTTAATTCAAAAGCATCTTTTAAGGCATATTCCACATTAATATCAAACCAATTATCAAGGCGTTGATGCAAAAATTCTAAAGAAAAATAATATACTGTGATAGCTGGAAGGATTGATAGTACCACCAATAAACTAACTAACCGAATAGTTAATCTAGCTCCAATTCGTCTTTTGCGTAATTGGCGGATTAAATTACTTAAATTAAGAATTACTAGGGTTAATAATATTACTAGTGTAATAATATTGATTAATAATAATATTGAATAAAGATGAGCAAATCGTTCTGAATTTTGCAATGCTGAAACGATCATTAATAGTGATGCTAATAAAATAACAAATAGGCTTATTATTAAACCAATATTTAATCTATTTTTTAAGGTTGCAAGGGACATGAATACCAACTGCTGCTTAAACGCCATTGAGAGGATAGATGAGCGATGGGACGTAATGGGACAGGTAAAGATTCTATATCCAAATGAATTTGCAAATATACCCAATATTCACTGGAAGAATCAGTTAGTTCTTGTTTAGCTAACAAAGGAAAAGTTTTTACTTTATTTAAGTAAGAGATAGCAGTTTCTAAATAAGCAAAATTCTCTTGAGTATTAGTAGTTAGATTTTTCAAGCCATATTGTCGAGTCAAAGCATAGTATTTTAACTCATATGGTTGTCTAATCGTAACTACTTTTTTATTCCATAGATACCAGCGGTTACGTTCAATAATTATAGTAAAAACTAATGGTAATAATACTCCATTTTGTAAAGCTTCGATAGCAACTTCAGTCAAGTGAAAATTAAGCTCGGCATCCAATACATAGATACTATCAATTAGAGATGTTTTAGCATAATCGATTGAAAATTCAGCAAAACTAAGGTTAGATAATAAGACTATTAATAATATAATCCTTAGTCTGTTCTGCAGATTTAACATGGTTGTTCCGGAAGCTCGGCATATTCAGTAATATTAGTGTTTAGACAAACAAGCATAATAAAATCCATCAAATTCACTGGGTAAGATTTGCCGACCATAGACTTGTGCTTGACCACAATCCGTTATTAATTCTACTGAGTAGGCATTTGGATATTTAGCTAAAAAATGTTTTATTTGTAAATAGTTTTCCTCTGCAAAAACTGAGCAAGTTACATATAATAATTTTCCTCCAACTGCTAATAACGGCCATAATTTTTCTAATAATAAAGCTTGTTGAGCAACTAAATTAACAATATCTGTTGATTTTCGTAAATGTTTAATATCTGGATGTCGGCGAATAACGCCACTAGCAGAACATGGTACATCCAATAAAATTCGGTCAAATAGTTTACCATCCCACCAACTATCTGGCTGACAAGCATCGGCTTGTTTTATTTTAGTAGTTAAATTTAATCGTTGTAATGTATCTTGCAATAGATTAACTCGGCTTTGCTGATTATCTAAAGCTAATAGCTCAATTTTATAACATTCTAATAAATGAGCTGTTTTACCTCCAGGAGCAGCACACGCATCTAATACTCTTGCATCAGTTGCTACATCAAGAAATTCAGCAGCTAATTGAGCAGCTCCATCCTGTACTGATACATAAGAATTTTTACCAGCAAAACCAGGTAGTTTTCGTACATCAACTGGCTGATTTAAAGTAATTCCATAATTGGTATAAGGAGTTATACTTGCTGTTATATCAAGCTCTTTTAAATCATTAATATATTTTTCTCTGGCTATCAACTTGGTATTCAGTCTTAAAATCATGGGTGGATGGGTATTATTAGCAGTTGCTATAGATTGCCATTGTTCAGGCCAATCTGTTTGTAAACGTTTTAAAATCCAACTAGGATGTGAGAATTTGGTATCTATCTTATTATCTACTATTGTTAAAATTTTATCACTCTTACGTTGAAAATTACGCAATATCGCATTTACTAAGCCAGTAGTTTTAGGTTTATGTAAGATTCTAGTTACTTCTACAGTAGCTGCTATTGCTGCATAAGGAGGAGTGCGTAAATATAGCAACTGGTATAAACCAATTAATAATAATACATGGATATCTTTATCTTGTAATTTTTTATGTAATAATTGCTGTAATATAGCTTGCAATCGTACTAACCAACGTAATACTCCATAGCATAATTCTTGGGCTAAAGCACGCTCACGAGAATCTTTTAAATTAACTAGTTGGTTGGATAAACATTCGGTTAAAGAGCGTCGTTGCCATATTACTTGGCTTAATATTTTGGTAGCTATACTACGAGAATCATATTTTGGCATTATTTTATATTTTGGCATTATTTGGTTTAAATTAACTTCTTCTAATTTTATTAACTAGAAAAAATACTGTTTATTGAGTATAATTTTTGTAAATATCACAATTTTTTGTTTTATAACTTTAGTTTCTATAATTTAATTAAAATCAATTGGTTATATTTTTTGTTTTGTACAAAGTAAAGATTACCAAAATTTGTTAAACAAATCCAATAGTGATATTCTTAAGTATACAATTAAGAGTTTAAAATCATATTATCAAATATAAATTTATATGTCATTATAACGATTTGAATTTAAACTTCATAGCCAACATATCTAAAAAATTATTAATTACGAATGATTATATTTAAAGTTATTTTATTACTATCTGTTTCATCAATAGCTTATGCTAATAATTGGTTTCAAAATTCCGAGCAACAGGGAAAAATAGCATTTGATCAAAAAAATTATGCAGAAGCGGTTAAATTATTTAATGATCCTTATAAACGTGGAGTAGCATTATATCAAGACGGTAAATATATTGCGGCTGCTGAAGCTTTTGCCAAGGTGAATAATCCTGAGATAAATTTGGATGCACAATATAACTTGGGTAATTCTTATTTTCAACAACAAGAGTTTGAAAAAGCTATCCAAGCTTATGAACAAGTATTAAAAACTCAACCTGATCATGATGATGCTAAATTTAATTTAGATATAGCTAAACAACAATTAGAAAAATCTCAAGATTCCAACCAACAAGATTCTGAATCCAATAATTCTGATGATCAAAAAGAACAATCTGAGCAATCTAAATCAAATGAGGATTCTGAACAATCTCAATCATCTGAAAACTCTGAAGATTCCGAACAATCTCAACAAGATTCTAAATCTGCACAGGATAAACAAACCGATTCTCAACAAAATCCTCAATCTCAACCAGAAGATAAACAAATGTCATCAGACATGGAAAATAAGCAAGAGAATCCAATGTCAACTGAAAATAATGACAAACCAGATGAATCATCAGAGCAGACTACTGCAAGTTCTACAATGATGCAAGAGAGTGACATGATGGCTGATGCACTATTAGAGCGGATTAAAGAAAATACTCAACAGTTATTGCGTGGTCAGTTTTATATTGATGCCCACAATTCCAAGCAGCCACCACCAGATAAACCTTGGTAATGTTTGATATTAACTGGGTTCCAATTTGGTTAACTCTACAATTAGCAACGGTTACGACTGTTATTTTATTAATTGTGAGTACTCCATTAGCATGGTGGTTAGCTAATACAAAATGCTGGTGTAAAAGTGTTATTGAGGCATTAGTTTCGTTACCTTTGGTAATACCACCAATTGTATTAGGATTTTACCTGTTAGTAATATTGGGATCACAGGGAATAGTTGGTGAATTATGGCAGTCATTAACCGGTGGACATCTTGCTTTTACCTTTACTGGTTTAGTCATAGGCTCAGTAATTTTTTCTTTACCATTCGCAGTTCATCCATTACAAAATTCTTTTAATGCCATGGGAAATAGGCCTTTAGAAGTAGCTGCAACTTTAAGAGCCAGCCCTTTAGATCGTTTTTTTACGGTAATTTTACCACTAGCACGTCCTGGTTTTCTGACAGCAACCACTTTAACTTTTTCTCATACAGTGGGAGAGTTTGGAGTGGTATTGATGATAGGTGGCAGTATTCCAGGTAAAACTCAAGTATTATCGATTGCCATTTATGAACATGTTGAAATGGCTGACTTTCAATCAGCTCATATTTTGTCTGGATTTATGTTACTATTTTCTTTTGTAATTTTGGTATTGCTATATAGCATTAATAAACGTTTATATCAAATATAAGCCAGGGGACTGTTTTTATCGATTTAGTCTTCATGCCTCCAACCAATTATGTGCAATTGATAAGGAGGTGAAAACTTGGGAATACATTTGTTACGTATGCCATATAATATTGATTCAAAAAGAATTTTTTCTAATCTAGCTTATTATATGGAATATCAGGGATGTTCAGATAAATCTTACTTTATGTTTGATTAGACATTTATTTGACAGCCTTTAGTTGGATGGTTAGGATTGTTCATTATTTTTTACTAATATTTCTATCAGGGGTTATCCTTTTAACTCTATTAAATTTGATTTCAGTATCAGGTCTTACTATTGGACTAATAGTTACATTTTCAAAATCAATCGTTCCTTTTTCTAAAATAATTTGTTTAGCACCTTCCATTAACAATTCCTGAGGAACATCATCACATTCTTTATATGATTTCTTACTGCAATTTATTTGAAACGCTAAATCAAGTGTAATTGTGCCACCAACTAAATACTGATGTATTTTTAATTTTTTAGTTTTTTTACTCATCTTTCACCTCTTCATTAACTTCCATTCTGGTTTCAATCCTTAGTTTTAATGGATATAGCTTTAAAGCACTATTAACTGCTAAATCACTAATATTACTCTCTATTTCACCTAGAAAGATTAACATCTGTGTCACCTCTTTCAATACTATCATAACCACTTGCTGTTATGCCTAATTTGTCTGCAATCTCTTCTTGTGACCAATTTTTTAATTAAAAAATCTAAATAACTCAGCATTCGTAGTGCCAGTATAACACCTACCCCTTCAACAGTTAATGCACCAGCAGTACTGATTCGAGTTCCTCTGGTTAAAGATTTTGGACATTTAGCTGGCTGGCCTTGTGGCGAACGTGCATAATTGCCAGTCATATTTCTAA
>JASFYV010000301.1:0-3817 GCA_045046925.1 Candidatus Marithrix sp.
CAATCTGGGTTTGATATTCAAGAGGGAACAATAACATATACCCATCCTAGTAGTGGTGTAAATTCAATAACAGCTATGGCAAATGGATGGTATAGAATAACAATGGTTCACCCGTCAACTGGGTCTAATAATAGAATTTATAGAATAAGTTTAAGTGATACGGAAATAACTAGTAATACACTACCAACCTACTCAGGAGATGGAACAAGCGGCATTTACATCTACGGAGCAAACCTAACCAATACAGCCTACACTGCACCTCTAAACATAACCCCAGCAATAACAACAGTTACGGATGATGCTTTTACAGATGCGGTTTATACTGGTGATAGTGAAAGTGGTTGTTTGATGGTTGAAATGAAATACTTTGTAGACAATGGTGTTAATAAAATGATTTCTATTCATACTGGTAGTGGTGATGAATATATAACAATACGCACAACCTCAGTAGGTGAAATAGAATGTTTATATTGGAATGGGTCTTCAGTAGTTGGAAAAATAGAATGGACTGATGGAACATTAACTGATTTTAATAAAATAGTTTATCGGTGGAAAGATAATGAATTTACAATGTTTGCAAATGGCAGTCAAATTGGACAAGTTACGTCAGGTACAATTATTGACATATTTACTGAAATAGCATTGGAAAGGGGAAATGGCGCATCATATTTCTACGGGGGACTGAAACAGTTTATTAAATCGGAATATTTATCAGATACGAAGTGTATTAATTTATCAACACAATAAACCATGAAAAAACTATTATTAATATTAGCCATATTTATAGGCATAGGAGCAAACGCTCAATCGGATTATATTTATAAATTAAAGTTCGAAACCGAAAAGCAATCCCAAATAATTGAAACGGTTGATTCGTTAGCAATAGCGGTAAAGGTACAGCCTCAGATAATTGGGTATAGTCAAAACTTATTCAGTAAAGACAGTACAGCAATTTATGAAGATGGCATATTTTACGATGTGTTTTCTAGTATAGAATTACCAACTTTAAATGAATTTATAATTAATCCATACCCTTCTAAATTTAGACATTGTTTTTCTGGTAGGGATGAAACAAACACTAACTTTGTAAAGCCTTAAGACTATGAGTAGGTCTCAATCAATATTTGCAAAAATAATGATAGGAGTTTCAGTTATATTACTGGCTGCTGCTGTCCTTGGAAATTTAGGAATGTATAATGCGCAAGCTGTACAGGCGAACACTAATGACAATACAGATATAAGGATAGATAAGATTGAGGTTGATTTTAAGGATGAAATAAAAGAAGTAGGTAAGAATCACGATAAGGATATAAATCTTATTTACAAAAGTCTTGACAGAATTGAGGAAGGGCAAAAAACTATTACTGCTGATATAAAAGAACTATTAAGAAACAAATGAAAAAACTACTATTCATATCATTGATATTTTTGTTATCCTGTGACCCGACTGGCTGGACTTCTTATAAGGTCAAAAGAGGAAAACATCGTTCTACCAATAAAGTTACCATACTGAAAAAAGATGTCGTATCATTTCAGTTTACAACTGATTCGACTTGGTATTGGGAAACACCAGAAAAGAACGGTTGGAGTAAAGTTTCTGGCATAGCATGGACTAACAATCATTACAATAGTGCTAGGCTTGTTTATATGCGACTAAATGACAGTACTGGTGTATTTGGTTATTACTTCTATTCAAACGGCGTGTCCCCACAAGATAACCCGAAATTAAAGGGTATAATGGACACTATTACAATCGGTAAATCTTATCTTGCGAGTGCTGGGTGGGAGAATGGTTATTACTTTGTACGATTAGGTGATAAGCATAATTCAATCGGAGTACCGAAACCTTTTGGTGTTCGTAATTTGGCGCACCCTTTTATAGGAGGCACTTACGTTATCGAGCATGATTGGAAAACAAGTATAAAAATATACTAATGGACAAAGCAGGCAAATTTATAGCAATGTTAATAAAGCGGTTTTGGGCTAAGACACCTAAAAGTGCTAGAGTAACACAGTATGTAGTTGGTGGGTTTGGTACGGCTGCTATTGTTGCTTTATCCATACCGTCACTAGGATTACCATTATGGGCTTCTATTGGGGTTGGGCTAGTTGCTGCCACTTCTATGGCATATGAGCAGATCAAAGATGAAAGCGATAAAACAGTTATTCAAGAAAGTAAGAAAATATTTCAGGATAAAACTCAGTGTGAAAAGTAGACATATTAACGAGAGCAATAGTCCTGATAATATAAGTAAATTAATTATTCACAAACTAAATTCTAAGAATTATGTCAAAAGTAAGTAAAGTAAATATTAACATTTTAAAGTCATATATTGACGGTAAAATTAATCTATCAACAATGCTTGAAATGCTTGATGGGCCAGCTATTGGTTTAGCACTTAATACCCTTAATGATAAGTTTGGACATCTTATACCAGATAGTTTTGATGAAGTTGTTCATGAGCTTGTTACTAATATTGTAGCTGAGGATTGGACTAAAGTTGCTGATAATGTAGCTCACATCTTAAGTGAATTGATAAACACACCATTTATCGATGGTACTACAGAAGAATTAGAGGCCTATAAAATGGTTTTAAATGCTATTGTTACTATGATCCTGAATTTTTCTACAAAAGAAGATGAAGAGAAAAAATAGTACAATAAGTTTAATAGGACTTGTTTCAGAAATGAGACAAGTCCTAGTTGCTGTTGAGCATATATGGAATTCTTACTCTAAAGAAGCCGTAATTACAGCAGGAACAGAAGCATTTGACGGTAACGATTTTATACATAGTGTAGGGTCCTTGCATCCTTTTGGAAAAGCTTTAGATTTTAGAATAAACTATTTCAAAGATTCCAATGATAAAATAGACAGGTTATTAATAAATATTATTGCCAGTAAATTAAGAGCAGAGCTTGGAAATGATTATGATGTAATTTGTCATTCTACACATATCCATATAGAATACGATCCCAAATAAAATATTTTGTTATCTTTGTACTCGATAGCGAAAAATACATACGATGGCAAAACTTATAGGTTATTGCACCGACAATGGTGTTAAGTCAGGTAATTACGAATATTATGCGGAAGTTGAAACTCAAACAGAAATTGAGAAACAAAGAAGTATCGTATTCAGGAGGCACAATCAAGGATTCAAAAAAATATTAGATAATGGATTTGACGAAAAGCCAGTACATCAAATAACTTTCTTTTTAATAAAACCAAAAGGATCAAATCTTAGTCCATGAAATTATTATATATTTGAACTTTATTTATTCACCTAAACTATTTCTATTATGAGAAAAATTGTTTTATTTATTTTGATGTTGGGGGCATTCCTTGTAATGCAAACTGAGAACATCGGGCTTTCCCCTCCTGAGATTACTTGTGAGCAATCGTATAATATTGATGCCACTGATCAAATATCAGATGTGCAATTAATATCATGTTATATGCTTGTTAATTTAGAGTATGATTTGCAAACGTGTAAATTAGACCTAATGACTCAGGAATATAAAGAAACTAAGCCTATGCTGGTAACAAAAATCTACAAGCCGGAAAGAGTGGCAATTGGTGTGATAACAAGATCAAATTTTATATCAACCGCTTAGGCCCTGAAAAGACTTATAAAAAAGCGCTGAGAGTGCCATATGATGCCTCTTGCTTAAGCGGATAAAAGACTATACGAAAAAGAAAGATAAAAGCCTGCATATATATGTAGGCTTTTTTTTATTGCCAATAGGTCAAATCTAATCGATATGAGTGTTTCTAAGTGTTTTAATCACTATATACACATTAGTGCTTTTTGCACCG
>JASFYV010000302.1:0-9955 GCA_045046925.1 Candidatus Marithrix sp.
TACTTATTTGTCTTTGGGCTTTTACATTTTTGGCAAATTGAGTTCATTTCTTTCATTTGTCTATTTTACCAGTAATTATAGTTTAAGCCCAGTACCTATAATTCATGTAGGATGTAATAAAGAATGAATTACATCTTGATGAAACTATACTCTTATTTTAGGAAATATATACACCACACTTTATAAAAATTAAATTATATAACCACGTTCTTCATGGAGAGCAATATCTAAACCTTCTATTTCCTGTTCCTCAGTAACTCGTAAACCAATAGTTATATCAAGTATTTTTAAAATAATAAAGCTGACAACCACGGTAAAACTTATAGTAACAGCTACTCCAATAACTTGAGCTATAACTTGATCAGTCATTGTAATATTACCTACTCCAAAGCCAGTACCACCTAAAGCAGTCGCAGCAAATACTCCAGTTAGTATAGCTCCAATAATACCGCCTACCGCATGTACTCCAAATACATCTAAAGAGTCATCAAAATTAAACAAAAATTTAATCTTAGTTGCAGCAAAGAAACAGCCAACTCCGGCTATAGCACCAATAGCCATAGCTCCCATAGGCCCAACTGAACCAGAAGCTGGTGTAATTGCTATTAATCCACTGACTGCCCCAGAAGCAATACCTAACATACTTGGTTTACCATGAGACATCCATTCGGTGAACATCCAAGCTAAAGCGGCAGTTGCGGCTGCAATTTGAGTAACAGCCATTGCCATTCCAGCAGTACCATTAGCGGCTAACTCACTACCAGCATTAAACCCAAACCAACCAATCCATAACATAGAAGCACCTATCATGGTCAGAGTCAAGTTATGTGGTGGCATAGCAACTCGTGGATAACCTTTCCGTTTACCCAGCATAATAGCAGCTACTAAACCAGCAACCCCAGCATTAATATGCACTACAGTACCACCAGCAAAATCTAGTATTCCATATTCATGTAGCCAACCACCACCCCATACCCAATGACAGATTGGAGCATAGACAAAAGTTGCCCATAAAGCCATAAATATCAACATGGCGGAGAACTTCATACGTTCTGCGAATGCACCTACTATTAAAGCTGGAGTGATAATCATAAACGTCATTTGGAAGGTCATGAATACAGTTTCTGGAATAGTTCCACTTAAGGAATCAACTCCTACACCAGCTAAAAATGCCTTGTCTAATCCTCCTATGAAAGCATTCATAGAACCGCCATCAGTGAAAGCTAAACTATAGATATACAATACCCAAAGTATGGTCATTAAGGATGTGATGGCAAAACATTGCATCAGTACTGATAACACATTTTTACTGCGTACCATACCAGCATAAAATAAAGATAAACCTGGAATTGTCATGAATAATACTAATGCTGTTGCTGTCAACATCCAAGCAGTATCACCAGAACTTAAAGAGTCCTCTGCAAAAGTTACAGAAGGCAATATTGCTAACAACCAAAAATACTTAATTATATTTTGTATCATGTTAGCTATCTCCTGTTATAAAGCTTCTTTACCAGTTTCACCAGTACGAATCCGAATGGTTTGTTCTAGTTCATACACAAATATTTTACCATCACCAATTTTATTAGTATTAGCAGATTTAGTAATTGCATCAATCACTTGTTCTACTTGTTCAGAAGTGACAGCAGCTTCAATTTTTACTTTAGGTAAAAAATCAACCACATATTCAGCTCCACGATATAACTCGGTATGACCTTTTTGCCGACCAAAACCTTTAATTTCAGTTACAGTAATACCTTGGACACCAATTTCTGATAATGCTTCACGTACGTCATCAAGCTTAAAAGGCTTAATAATGGCTGTTACCATCTTCATATATGCTTCTCCTAAAAGGGTTTAACTTGAAAGTATTAATTCCAGCATACTAACATATTTTATAATAGTGTTCAAATCGATTAAATTAATTTATGGTAGAAATTAATTATAATTATTCTATAACAAGTAATTTGGATTAGATGTAAAAATATGATATATTTAATATAGTTATTAAAACCAAGAAAAATTAAATATTATTCAATGATTTACAGGTTTTTATAGACTGGATAAGCTGTTTTTAATTCAGGAACAAGGATACTCGCAATTCTTCTAACATCCATTTAAATTCAATTAATTTAGAATTTTCTTCAGTATGTCGTTGCTAATAAACTTACCAGAGTGGAATAATTAGTTCAGATTTTTTGGTATTTTTATTTGGATCAAAGACAATAAACACATAAATTATTGATTGGATTTTGGTCAGTTTCATTTCATTTCAGAGGGTTCAGAGCATGATAATGCTACTAATAAATTTAGTATCATTGCAAGCCATATTTTTAGTCGTCAATGCAAGGATGGTAATGTATGTGGATAATTCTTAATTCAAATATCAATTTGACATGTATAAGTTTGATTATTTAATTAAGAATATAATTCTAATTATGCTACAAATTTAGCTTCCACATATTTGTACTACTTGTGCTTGGGATGCACTAGTACAAAAATAATCCGTGACGCATTTATCACATTGCCCACCGAAATTATCTAATTCTGGAAGGACTATATAAGCACATATTATCGATTATAAATAAAGCTAAAATCATTTATGAACTAATTGCAATGGTATTTTAAACCAAAACGTACTACCTTCATTTAGCTTGCTATTAACTCCAATTTTGCCTCCTATCGTTTCAGTAAACATTTTGGCTACTGCTAATCCCATGCCCATACCATCATGACAACGAGTTGACGAACCATCAATTTGATAAAAAGTATCAAATAAATTTGCTTCTTCGGCAATTCCAATACCAGTGTCAATTATTTTAAATTCTATCCATTCTCCATTTTCAAAACATTCAATAGCTTTAACTTGGATAATAACATTACCTTGTTCAGTAAATTTAATTGCATTATCAACTAATTTAATTAAAATTTTATGAATAGCTTCTTTGTCACCATAAAAAGTAGCATATAATTCCGGGTCAATTATAGCCTCAATTACTAGCTGTTTGTTTTGAATATTCTTGGTAAAATGTTGTAAAATATTATCTATAATTTCATGTAAAAAAAATTCTGACGATGATGACTTTAGTTCACCTTTAAACTGTTGAGCAAAACTTAGCATGTTGGTAAGAATATCAGTCAATTTCTTACTTGCGTTCATAATTGCTGTAGTATAAGAATTTTGTTCTTCAGTTAATTCAGTATCTTCCAATAACATTTCTGACATACCTAACACAATATTCATTGGAGTCAAAAATTCATGGCTAACATTGCGTAAAAACTCGGTTTTTAAGATTGATGCCTGTTCAGCTTTATCGTAAGATAATTGTAAAGCTTCAAATAACAGTTTTATTTTTTCCGTTTTACTTGCTACTTCTTCTTCTAAATGTTGACGTAAATTAGCTAATTCAATATGAGTTTGCACCCTTGCCAACAGCTCTTCTCTTTGAAATGGTTTGCTGATATAATCTACTCCACCAGCTTGCAAAGCTCGAACTTTATTTTCAGTATCGCCAAGAGCAGATAAAAATAATACTGGGACTTTGTTTAGAATTTGCTCTCTTTTCATATGTCTACAAGTTTCATAACCATCCCAACCACCCATTATAATATCTAATAAAATTATATCTGGTGGATTTTGTTTGGCTAATACTAAACCTTGTTCACCGCTGTTGGCTAACATGACTTGAAAGTTATTTTTTTCCAACATGTTATACAACAAAGTTAAATTGACAGAGCTATCATCAATTATTAAAACTATTGGCTTATCTTTCATTTTAACTCAATCCAGTTGAACCAAAACCATCACGACCATTGTCTTCTAATTTATCTACCCATTTAAAATCAGCCTGTATAATCGGCACAAATATCATCTGACAAATACGTTCGCCCGGATTAATTGTAAATGGATTCTCACTTCGATTCCAAATTGCTATTTTGATTTCTTTTCTATAATCAGAATCGATTAGACCAACTAAATTACCTAATACAATACCATGCTTTACTCCAAGACCAGAGCGAGGTAATAACATTGCGGCAATATTAGGATTATGAATATTAATAGCTATACCACTTCCAATAAGTTTGGTTGTATTGGCTTCAATCGTTATAGAAGAGTCAATACAAGCTCGTAAATCAATACCTGCTGAACCATCAGTTGAATATGATGGCTTAGGAATTTTATTGCCAATCAAGGGATTAACAATAGTTGCTTCTATATTTTCCATATATAAACTATTTAGTAATTTTATGTGTGATCTAACAATAATTCTAAAATATTAAATTTTATCTATCATTTAAGAACAGCTAATTTTAAGGGAATGGAAACATTTTTATAGGAGCTGCCATTCTATCAACATTATGTCCCATAATCCCAAGACTATTATTTAAACCACCAACTTGATGAGTCATTATTGCCATATTAATTCCCATTTCATCAATATTTATGGTTAATGAGTCAATATGGGCAGTCATTTTATTAAGACTATCATTAATAGCAAGCATATCAGTGCTTATCTTGGTTACAGAATCATTTAAAGTCGGCATAAATGCAACATTTTTATCCATTTTATCTATTGATTCTTTTACTAAATCTATTGAATTTGTCATTCCATTTATGTTTTGGCTAACTATTACAATATTTTGATTAATTTCTCGCATATAACCAGTAACTTCATCCAAACGGCTAGTAATATTACCCATATCTGACAATAATATTATTATAAGAGCAAATACTGTTACAGTTACTACTCCCAACCCGATCATACTAAATTTAATAATTTGTGTAGTCTGAGTACCAATTCTAACAATTAAAGCTTCCCTTCGCTTCATTGCTGTATTGAACTCAGTCATAGCATGATCAATAGTTTCTGCTACTTGTTTAGCACTTGCAGCCTCTGCTACATTTTCCATATTAACAAACCTAAAAATTAACCAATTCTAAAACTATTTGGGATATTAAAATCAGTTTCTATTTTACATTTAACTTCAATAACATGTGCTGAAGGTGAACCTTTATGTAACCAACAACATAGTTTATTTACTGAATCTGATTCACCATAAGCCAAGACTTCTACTCGTCCATCAGTCAAATTGTTAGCAAATCCAGTCACACCAAGTTTTTGTGCTTCTTGTTGCGTATGATAGCGAAATGCTACTCCTTGAACTTGTCCACTTATATAACATCGCTTACATATGTTCATTATTTTAGCTTAAAAATATTACTTACATCTTTTGAAAGTTACGCAGACTGTATATAGATTTCACGTAGAATGTAATGAGTTTAAGAATTACATTTTGATATAATTTATTCCACATTTATATACAGTTTGCATAACTTCAGTTACTTATCAACAATTCACCAATATAATAACATTATATTAGAAAATATCATAAGAATTAAGAGTTAAAAAATTTAGTTTGATTTAAAGTATAACCTTCATATATTTTACCTTTTAGTTACACCAATATCTATGTAACATCAGTTAATTCAATCAATCAAACTAGATAAATGAGCTATTCGTACTGGTGCTGGTGGATGTGAATCATAAAATGCTGAGTACAAAGGGTCTGGTGTTAAAGTACTAGCATTTTCCTTATATAACTTAACCAATGCTTGGATTAAATAATCTGGATTAGACTGTTGAGCTGCAAAATCATCTGCCTCAAACTCATGCCTACGTGATAACCATGCCATGATTGGTTGTAAAAAGAAGGTAAAAATTGGTAAAACTAGCATAAATAATAACAATGCCATATAAGTTGATGGGGTTTCTATTCCTAAACCAGTATAAAACCAATTTTGCTGCATTAGCCAACCTAAAAGAGCTAAACCACCAAGACTGAATAAGGATATCCAGACAATACGTTTCTTAATATGATTATTTTTAAAATGACCAACTTCATGGGCTAAAACGGCAATAACTTGGTCGGCAGTTAAATCTTTAAGCAAAGTGTCAAAAAATACAATACGTTTATTACTACCAAGTCCAGTAAAGTAGGCATTCCCATGTCCAGACCGTTTTGATCCATCCATTACAAAAATCCCAGAACTGGCAAAACCATTGCGTTGTAATAAATCTTCAATTTTATGTTTTAACTCTCCATCCTCAATTGGCTTGAACTTATTAAACCAAGGAGCAATAAACGCTGGATAAGCCCACATCATTAATAAACTAAATCCCATCCATACAGCCCATACATAAAACCACCAATATTGTCCGGCAGATTCCATCAACCATAATACTAAAGCGATAAAAGGAATTCCTAATAATAATGTTAAAACCAAAGATTTAAACAAATCAATCATAAATAATTTAGTAGTAGTACGATTAAAACCAAATTTAGCCTCGATCCGAAAGGTACTATAAATATTTGCTGGTAATTCAATGAGTGAAGATAAGACACCGAAACTAACAAATACTGCCACTCCAGTCCATAATTCTGACCAGCCTAAATTTCGCCAAACTTGATCAAGCATTGCAAGAAAGCCGCCTAGAGTCCATAATAATAGAATAATGATTCCTAAAATATCAATCTTTTGTCCAAAACTGATTTTTGTTAGAGTATAAGCTGCTGCTTTTTGATGTTCTGCAAGTGATATTTTTTCGGCAAAAACATTAGGCACAACATCTTGATGGTTATGCACATGAGTTTTTTGACGTACAGATAACCAGATTTGCAATCCAGTTCCTAACATTAAAAAAAGTAAAAAGATGAAAGTAAGTTCATTCATAGTAATTTTTGTTTCCATGCTCCAGTATATAAAAATATAATGATACCATTGTATCGCACCATTTAAAATAATACTGGAGCGTCATCGTATACATTCCCATATCGGAATATGGGAATTAGAACTAACACATAAGCATATATGTCACAAAATTCCAATAATTTAATTTGGATCGATTTGGAAATGACCGGACTCGATCCTAACAACGATACCATCATAGAAATTGCAACTGTGGTGACAGACGGTAATCTTAATGTTATTAAAGCAGGTCCCATTATGGCAATTCATCACAGTGATAAAGTATTATCAATCATGGATGAATGGAATATCACACATCATGGAGCTTCAGGTTTAACTGAGCGAGTGCGTCAAAGCAAAGTTAGCATTAAAACTGCTGAAGAACTTACCTTAGATTTTTTGCAACAACATATTCCTGCTAATATTTCACCTATGTGTGGTAATACCGTTTGTCAAGATAGACGTTTTTTATACAACTATATGCCAGAGTTGGAAAAATACTTCCATTACCGTCATATAGATGTTAGCACTTTTAAAGAATTAGCTAAACGTTGGCTACCTACCTTACCAGAATTTAAAAAAGAATCCAAACATCTTGCTATATATGATATATACGATTCAATTGAAGAACTAAAATATTATCGTAAACATTTTGGCAAAGAATTGAGATAACCTTAAACATAAGATAGCTATAATGGAATCTTTACCTATATCGCTTTACAGTGCCAGTCAAGTTCGAGAAATTGATCGAATAACTATTGAAGAAATGGGCATTCCTGGCATTTGTTTAATGGAACGAGCTGGCAGTGTCACTTTTGAAATATTACAATCCCATTGGCCTCAAGCACGTCGTATTGCTGTATTGTGTGGAATTGGTAATAACAGTGGTGATGGCTATGTTTTGGCTCGTTTAGCATACTTAGCTGGTTATGACGTAACAGTTTTACAAATAGGTGATACAGCTAAACTTAGAAATGATGCTTTAACTGCATTTGAAGCCATGGTAAATGTTGGTTTAGTTGCACAAGTATTCACGGCTAAAAAATTAACTATTGTTGACGTTATTGTAGATGCTTTGTTTGGAACTGGAATTAATCGGAAACTGCGAGGCCAATGGCGTGAAGTAATAGAAGCTATTAATAGTTGTGATTGTCAAGTTTTATCAGTGGATATTCCATCAGGTTTACATGCTGATACTGGCAGAGTTTTGGGAATAGCAGTACAAGCTAATGTAACTATCAGTTTTATTGGATTAAAACAAGGGTTATTTACTGGAGCTGGCCCAGAATATTGCGGAAAAATTTATTTTGATAATTTACAAATTCCAGATATAGCTTACAAGCAAATAAAAACTGATATAGTGCGATTTGATAGCAATAGCTTAATATTGCCTAAACGATCTCGTATTGCTCATAAAGGCAATTTTGGCCATGTTTTAGTAATAGGTGGTGATAGTGGTATGACTGGAGCGGTTCGTTTAGCTGCCAAAGCTGCAACCAGAGTTGGAGCTGGATTAGTAAGTATCGCAACTCGTAATGTTCACGCTACTATGCTGAATCTTAATTGTCCTGAAATTATGACTCATGGGATAGAAACTCCGGAAGAATTAATCCCATTATTAGATAAAGCTAGTGTGATTGCAATTGGGCCTGGACTCGGTCAATCTTTATGGGCCAGAGCTATGTTAGAAACGGTTAAAGATGTAGTAAAACCAGTAGTTGTAGATGCCGATGCTCTTAATTTATTAGCTAAAACTCCATTTCGTTTTGTTAAAAGTGTACTAACTCCTCATCCTGGTGAAGCAGCCCGTTTATTAGAAACATTAACTAATACAATTCAAGATGATCGGTTTGCTGCTGTACGAGCGTTACAAATAAGATTTGGTAATGTTTGCGTACTTAAAGGGGCTGGAACTCTAATTGCTGGCTCAAATAATTCCATTAGTGTTTGTAGTTCCGGTAATCCAGGCATGGCTTGTGGTGGTATGGGTGATGTGCTAACAGGAGTAATTGCTGGCTTATTAGCTCAAGGGTTATCTGCTTATGATGCTGCAAATTTTGGAACTTATATCCATGGTAAAGCTGCTGATCAAGCTGCATTAAAAGGTGAAAGAGGATTATTGCCTAGTGATTTAATGCCTTGGTTACGTCATTATGTTAATCAATAAATATTATCGCTTATAAATATAAAATCTAATATTGTATTAGCTAAATACCAGCTCAAAAATTGGCAATCTAATCATATTTAATAGCCATTATAGCTATATAGCAATTCTTAAATTGGATTCCAGATTAGGTAAAACTATATTAGGAGGGGAACTTAATCCAATTGAACATTCTTGGGCTTCATTAAAACGTTATATTAAGAATATTTCGTCATAAGTTTGATACTGTTATCGATACTATCAATTTTATTTTTCAGAATATAAATAATTTTATTGGGGGGAAGTATAGGAATGTTACTATAACCTAGATAATTGTACATTGGTTTCTCTACGCTCAATACTAGAGTAACCACTAGTAAACATCTTTAATTTTTCTGCCATTTCTGTGAGCAACCTTTCATTTCCTTAATAAACCTTATCTTCTCATTTACTTGCATAATATTACCTGTGTGTCATCTATATTGCTATAATATTCCACTTTATTAAGAAAATCAACTATCTTCAATTTTCCAATGTTTTTTAATGAACTTAAAAATCCATCTCTTTTAATGAACTCATGGTTTCTTCTGGATTTTTTTGTGTAACTTCAGTTATTTAATCGAGAAATATTATATTAAGTACTAATTCATTTAAATTTACACTTCAATTTTATATTTTGATATAATGGTTTTTTACCATGAGGTAGAACGGTATGAAAAACCTCATTAGAAAAGTTATTCGGTGGTATAATCGTGTTTTTACACGTAGGAGAGTTATAGTGGATTTAGATAAATTACAAAAACTTGTTAATAATACTACTAAACAAGATAATGGTGTTAGTGGTATCTATGCTTATGATATAACTATAGGCGAACTTAATTATTGGAAGTAATAGGTGCAAACAGTAGTCATGTGAATAATCTAGATTAAGACAATTATTAATTGGATTAAAGTATTTTTGTAATTACCTACCATGCCCATGCCAACTTTTTATGTTTATAAATCATTACGATACGTTTAATCAAAATTATTTATAACAGTCATAAATTAAATCTATATTAATA
>JASFYV010000303.1:0-5861 GCA_045046925.1 Candidatus Marithrix sp.
GTTAAATATCAGTTAGTTAGATATTTTGTCAATTTGGTGTAACTTACTGATATTTAAGTATATTTACAAATTTCATTATAGTCCAAGCCCAGTACCTTCAATGGTATTGACTATGTAATTCCTTTTGCAGAAAAAATAAAGGCAAAAGATTTCATTAGTAAAGTTAAAAAACACATTAAAACTAAAAAGTAACCCTTTAATTAGTCTTTAGTACCCGTAGAATATTATAGTTACTAGAGACTACCTTTAAGTCAATATAAGGAAGTAAAATATTATGAATTTGAAATATAGTTTTATCTTAATTTTGTTAATTTCTAATAATTTAATGGCAATGTCATATACACCATTCCCTAAAAATATAGGAGACCTTGTTAATACCTCAGACTTAATTGTTATTGCAACAATAGGTGAAGTTTTGGATAAACGTGAATTTTACGGATATCAAGATGATGCGGAATTATTGGCTGTTAAGGATAAAGAAATACCCATTCAATTAGGTCTTCAAATAGTTGATTTTTCCGTTAAAGTAACTGAGATTATTCAAGATGACAAGGAATTTCCACGTTTAGGTAGTGAAAATAGCATTATTATTCGTATATTTCAAAGTCACGATACTCTTTCTAGTTCAATAGCAGTGAAAGAAAGAAGTGGTAGCATGGTATTGTTTTTAACAAGAAACCCAGATGATAAAACATATGGTTTATATAGTGCTATGCATAAAATTATGTTTGATAATCTTGATAAAGAAGTATTTTATTATCTAAATGGTATTGATTATAAAGTCCCTTTTATAGGAAAAATTGCAGAAGTCTTTATTAATGAAGTTAGAGATTATATTGATCTTGGAAAGACCAATCCATCAAAAAATGTAACAGGTTTATGGCAAGATATAAATAATGAAAAAACTTATTATTCACTTCATCAAAATGATAATACAATAATAGTTATTGATTTACGTAGTTTAGAGTTTGGTGGAGATACATTCTCAGCAACTTATATTGGCTCTGTGGAAGATTATATATTAAAACCAATATTACCTGGAATACCAATAAATATGACATTTCAATCTGACAAAGAAGCTAAAATTATACCAATTTGCGATACTTGTAGTGTTATTATTACCCAACTTAAAAAAATTTTTTAGGCAAACTTTAACTATTCCCAGATTATATTTTGGGAATATTTTTAATAATTTATTAGCCCTCTTGGGATTAAGGAAGGTCGCATCTCCAATCGGGAAATGTTATGAAATAGTCATTTTTGCTTTAAAACCAATAGAGTAATATCATCAAAAACTTTTTGCTTGCCAATATAATTTTTTACATCAGTTACAACTGCTTGTTTGATTTCTTCGGCTGTATTAGACCAATTTTGTTCAATAATCCGGCATAATCGTTCTAAACTATATTGCTTTTTTTCCATATTTTGAGCTTCAGTAATACCATCAGTATATAGAACAATGCCTGCTCCAGGTTGTAATGTGATCTCTCGGTGAGATATAAATTCATCTATATTACTTTCCAAACCTATCATAAAACCAAGTTCAAAAGTATCAATTCGTTCAATTTTACCATCTATACTAACTAGTAATACCTCTTCATGTTGGCCAGTTAGCTGTAAAACTCCATTTTGATAATCTAACAATGATAAGGTTAAATTTTTATCAGTTTCCATCCGTTGAACATTGTGATAAATAGTACGATTAACTACGCTTAAAAATTGTTCTGGATCATCTACTCCAGCTAATAATAAAGCTCGAACTGTAGTTTGCACCATCAGCATTAGCACTCCACTTTCCAACCCATGACCAGTTACATCACCAATCCCAATTTTAATATGCCCATCATGATTTAAAACTTCATAATAATCCCCTCCAATTTCATCCGCTGGCTCCATAAAACCGGCAATATCTAAGCTGTCAATCTGTTGTAATTCTATTTCTTTAGGCAATACCATCTGTTGTAATTGTTTAGCAACATCTAATTCAGTTTTCATGCGTACATTATCGGCTGCTAAAGATTTTAAGGACAGATGGGTTTTTACTCTGGCTAAAAGTTCTTCTTTAGAAATCGGCTTAGTCATGTAATCATTAGCACCAGCTTCTAAACCTTGTACCAAATCTTCTATTTGATTCTTGGCTGTTAATAATAAAATCGGCATTTCGGTTGCTTGCCAATTTTTCCTAAGCTGATACATTACTTCATAACCATTCATTTGAGGCATCATGACATCTAATAAAATTACATCTGGAATCAAACCATCCTCTATAAATTTTAAAGCTTCAGAACCAGAAGTAGCTTGCACAATATTATAATTTTGCACAGATAAATAGTTATGCAATACTTGTAAATTTATTGGTTCATCATCAACAATTAAAATTTTGGAAGCATTGCTAGTTGGTTTATTTACAATATTTACTACTAGATTAGTATTGGTAATTATATTAGGTACTTCACTAGAAATTGCTGATAAAGAAATTGCTGTATCTTGGGATAATGGTAAAGTAAAAATAAATTTTGCTCCAGCTCCCAGTGCGGATTCTGCCCAAATTTTACCACCATGTAATTCTACTATTTTTTTAGTTATTGCTAAACCTAAACCAGTGCCACCATATGTTCTGGAAGTAGAGCCTTCAGCCTGTTCAAATGATTGAAAAATACTGGTTAATTTATCGGCTGGAATTCCAATCCCATCGTCTATAATTGTGATTTGAATTTGTTCTTGAATTATACTAGCTGAAATCGTAATACTACCCTGTTCAGTAAATTTAATTGCATTACCAATCAGATTATGCAAAATTTGCTGTAACCGATTTTCATCGGCAAAAATAGCTGGTAAATTTATATCAACATCATTTATCAATTGTAAAGGTTTTTTAGCCAGCAATGGTTTACTGAGAACTACAACAATTTCAACTATTTCTCGTAATGCAATTGCTTTCAGTTGTAATTCAATATTTTTATGCTTGAGTTTGGAAAAGTCAAGAATATCATTTACTAAAGTAGATAAACGTTTACCACTATTGGCAATCATAATTAAATTGGCTTTAGTTAACTCGGACAGTTGGCCAGTAACACCATCAATTAATGATTCTGTAATGCCAATAATACCATTCAATGGAGTTTTTAATTCATGCGAGGTATTGGCTAAAAATTCATCCTTTAATTTAGATAAACGTTGTAATTCAGTATATTGATCGTCTAAAGTGGTGAAAGAATCCTTTAAGCGTCTAGTCATCAAGTTAAATGAACCAGCAAGCTTTCCCAACTCGTCAGTACTTTTTACTGTTATCTGAAAGTCGTAATTCCCATGCAGAACTTCTTCAGTAAATTGTGATAAAATTGCTACTGGTCGCAAGATATTAAAGTATAAAATTAGAAATACTATAGAAATAGTAATTAACATAATAGCAATAGAAACATTAGTATATAAACTATATGTATCTTTAATATAAGCTTCTTCAGTATTTAAATATTGTTCATATACAATTACTAATGCTTCAACTTTATGAGCCAATCGTTCTAATTGTAAATCTAATTTAAAAATATTTTGTTGAACTAATGATTGTCTTTGGGATAATTTACTGGTTAATTCTTCTAATAGTAGATGAATAGCAATTAAATCAACCTGAGTGTTATGCAAATAATCAAGTATTTCCGGTTTGTTTTCTAATTGCAGACTCTTTTTAATTATTGTTTGCATTAAAGATACATCGCTATTGATCTGAGTAATCACCGAATATTTAGTGGCCAAATCCAATTGAGACATAACTTTACTAGCAGATAAACCTTTGCTCGCATTCAAAAGAGATTGTTCTGCTTGTCTTTTAGTACTAATTTCTTCTAAACGTTGGATATTTTGGTTAAAAAACCACATCAGTCCAATAAATAATATGACTATAATTATTACTAAACTACCAAGTTTTAATTTGAGTGACATAACTTAATTTATTAATTTAAATCCTAGTTTACTAAATATCTGTCGGCCACTTGTTCCAGCAACAAATTGGGCAAATTTTTTAGCTTCTGTTTGATTAGTAGTAAAACTAGGAATAGCAATCCATATTTCCTGAATTTTATTAATTTTTTCAGGTATATCAATTATTTTTAATTTATCTGGGGCTTTCATTGCCATAGAACGCCATGAAATTACGGCATCAACTTCTTGTTCTAATAAAAATTTCACACTTTCGGCTGTATCAATCGCAAACAGAATTACATTATTTTTAATCTTCTGTTCTAATGAGGAACGGCTTAAAATAGCATTAGTAATTTTACCGATACTAGCCATTTTAGCATTAGGAAAACATAGCTTAATTCTTTCTTTAGCTAAATCATTCCATGAAGATATTTGCTTTTCATCTTTACGCACTATAATTGCTGGAATATGTAATGCTACTGGATGCTTTTCAATAATAAAATTATCCTTTTCTAAAGCATTGATATATTTTTTATCCCCAGGCATAAATACATCGCCCTTTTGTAAAGAACGAATTGTTTGTTCTAAAACTTTAGAACCAGAAAAGGAATAATTTATAGTAACATGAGGATTTTGTTCTTCATATATTTTTTTGATTTTTTGCATCGGTAATTTCATCCCAGAACCAACATAAACCAGAATATTAGTTGCTTGGGGAGTTTTAATGTAAATTACTCCTATTACAATTAATAACAAGATTATTATAGCAATGATTTTACGCATGATTTATGCCCTTAAATATTTTAACTGGGGTATCTTATCTAATATCCTACATTATTCTTACTCGTAAAACTACTAAATAATTATTCATAGTATTGAATATTACTATAGCTTATTTCAATCAGGAAATTCTATACCTTTCTTAAATAAAAAATCTAATAAATTATACTCCAATCACTACTTTGTTCAGGATCATCCATTACTTTATTCTGGACTACCCATGATGTATAATATCAATCTATAAAATTTACTGATTTTTATAAAAATATGAAACGCAATTCATTTGATTAAGTTGTTATTACAAATGGCTTCTTAATTAAATCCGATAAGTTATTTAAGGGATATGGTTTTACTGTAGTTAAGGCTATTGAAGGTCTGATGTAATAATGCTGGGTAGGTATACTTGGCATATTGCTCGCCCATATTATTTATTTGGATGTTATAGTAACATTCCTATAAAATAAATCCATAAAATTATATATAAAAAGAAATGAGTTATAGTAAAGATTTAAGAAAACGCGCAATAGATTTCGTTATTGAAGAAAAGCATGAGAAGTACAAGCAAAATATTTGGTGTACAGTACAGCACAATGAAAGAATGGGTAATTTAAAAAAACAGGAGAAATATCTCCCAAGCCAATTTGTGGAACCGTCTAAAGTAAATTTATCAGAATTATATCAACAAGTATTAGAATATCCAGATAGGTTTCAATATGAACATGCACATTGGAGTAACTCAATCAGCCATTAGTAAAGCATTGGCTAAACTAGGAATAACTCTTAAAAAAAACATTTAATATGGTTGGACACCGAAAGGAGAAAAGGTATTAGGGTGCCGTAAAGGAAAACGTGAGAATAAATATTATTGCAGCACTTAACGAACATACTGTCATAGCTCCATTTCTTTACGACGGCAGTATGAATGCTGACTTGTTTAATGTCTATCTAGAGAATATTACCAGAGTTAAAACCAGGACAGGTATATGGATAATTTTTCATAAATCACTTGAAACTGAATTATTAATTAAACAAGCAGGATGTAACTTATTTACCACCATATTCTCCTGAATTTAATCCAATTGAACATTCTTGGGCTTCATTAAAACGTTATATTAAGAGATTTCGTCATAAGTTTGATACTGTTATCGATACTATCAATTTTA
>JASFYV010000304.1:0-29191 GCA_045046925.1 Candidatus Marithrix sp.
TGCATCGAATTAAACCACATGCTCCACCGCTTGTGCGGGCCCCCGTCAATTCATTTGAGTTTTAACCTTGCGGTCGTACTCCCCAGGCGGAGAACTTATCGCGTTAGCTACGATACTAAAGGATTATAAATTCCCCCAACATCTAGTTCTCATCGTTTAGGGCGTGGACTACCAGGGTATCTAATCCTGTTTGCTCCCCACGCTTTCGTACCTCAGCGTCAGTATCGATCCAAGAAGCCGCCTTCGCCACTGGTGTTCTTCCTAATATCTACGCATTTCACCGCTACACTAGGAATTCCGCTTCTCTCTACCGTACTCTAGTCAAACAGTATCGAATGCAATTCCCAAGTTAAGCCTGGGGCTTTCACATCCGACTGATTTAACCACCTACGTACTCTTTACGCCCAGTAATTCCGATTAACGCTCGCACCCTCTGTATTACCGCGGCTGCTGGCACAGAGTTAGCCGGTGCTTCTTCTATTGGTAACGTCAATATTCAAGAGGTATTAACTCTAAATCTTTCTTCCCAATTGAAAGTGCTTTACAACCCGCAGGCCTTCTTCACACACGCGGCATTGCTGGATCAGGCTTGCGCCCATTGTCCAATACTCCCTACTGCTGCCTCCCGTAGGAGTCTGGGCCGTGTCTCAGTCCCAGTGTGGCTGATCATCCTCTCAAACCAGCTACGGATCGCTGTCTTGGTGAGCCATTACCTCACCAACTAACTAATCCGACATAGGCTCATCCAATAGCAAGAGCTTACAAGTAGAGGCCCTCTTTATCCCGTAGGAATTATGCGGTATTAGCTTGAGTTTCCCCAAGTTATCCCCCACTACATGGGCAGATTCCTATGCTTTACTCACCCGTCCGCCACTCGTCAGCATTCCGAAGAATCTGTTACCGTTCGACTTGCATGTATTAAGCATGCCGCCAGCGTTCAATCTGAGCCATGATCAAACTCTTCAGTTCAAATTGTTTTCTAGCTAATCTTTAAGCTATTGCAAAAAGACTTCAAAATAAAATATTTTTTTGAATATTTGAATTATTAAAATATAATAACGCAAGTATCCACACAAATTACCCGATTCATACTGTTAAAGAACATTGCTTGATTTGGGATGTTTGTTTAATCCCTCTCAAACTATAACGGCCATTCTACAGAATAAATCCCATCCTGTCAAGGATTAAATGCATATTTTTTAGATTATTTCAATATCTGTTACTATTTCAATCACTTAAACATGTTTTAATTTGATTAAATACGGTATGTATCTAACTGATATCGAACCTATTTATACAAATATCAGTACAAACAAACAGTTACAAATAAAACATTATTTGCATTTTGATTATTAAGTTTATTTTCAAACACTTACATCTTAAATATCAAATTATGTATATCTTATTTAAGGAGTTTATATTGAATTAACTAAAGAAAAGCTAAAATAGACAAGATTATGCAGAACAATTTTACTTACTATTAATTCATAAGTTATGTATTTTAAATTATATAGATAAAGATGTAATACATTTATTTTCAAATTATAAATCTGAGTATAATCTAACATTTACTTTATAAAACAATATGTTTTATACTATATAGATTACTAATCTCATAACAACCTTAATAATATTATTATGGTAAAACTTTATACTATATATATAGTATAAAATTCACATCACTATTAATTAAAACAATATACTATTATTTTGATTCCATAATATATTTCCAACAAGAAATAACTTGTTGTCTATATTCGGTAAATTGATTATTATTTACTATAGCAGACTCGTTTTGCATCGTTAAACTATGAATTTCTGCACGATAACTCCAAAAAGCTTCTCTCAATTTATCCCCTGTAGACTCAGTAAATAACTTATATCTTACCAATAATTTTAATAATGGCAACATACCAGTAGTTTCTAATAAATCTGGATAATCAATTGCCCAATGCAAAACACCATACTGGATAATAAATTCGATATCTACAATACCGCCTCGTCCTTGTTTTAAATCAAATATACCTGAGTTAAATGGTGGATTAGTTGGTTTACTTTTATCTAAATTACTACGCATTTTTTCCCGCATTTTTCTAACTTCACGTTGTAATTTTTTAGGATCACGTTGAATACAAAGAGTTTCATGCCGGATTCTTTCAAACCATTTTATACTTTGTTTACAACCAGCAACTGCCCTAGCACGAATTAAAGCTTGATGCTCCCAAGTCCAAGCATTTTGTTTTTGATAAGTTTCAAAAGCGTTAAAACTAGTGACCAACATACCTGAAGCACCACTAGGGCGTAATCGTGAATCAACTTCATATAGAATTCCAGCCGGAGTATTAGTGGTAAGGATATGAATAATACGTTGAGCTAAACGGACAAAAAATACTTGATTATCTAATGGTTTATTACCATTAGTTGGTAACTTGCTATCCAAATGTAAAAAAACAATATCTAAATCAGAACCATAGCTTAGTTCCATGCCACCAGCTTTACCATAGGCAATAATACAAAGTCCAGGTATTTCTGTACAATTTGGCTGCCCATGTCTTTGAATTAAATAATCATAAGCTAATGTTAAGGATTTACGAATTAAAGTATCAGCAATAGCAGATAAATAGTCACTAGTTACATCAACAGTTAAATTACCAGAAATTTCTGCCGTAGCTACATGTAATACATAAGCCCGTTTGAATTGTCGCAGAATATCCATCTGCATTTCTAAATCATCAATTGGTTGATGAGCTAATTGAGCTTGTAAGGCATTGTCTAATTCAGTTGGTTTAAGAGGAGAAAATAATCGTCTTGAATCTAGTAATTCATCTAATAATAATGGATAACGAGTAATTTGTTCAGCAATCCATGCACTATCGGCACATAAACCTACTAAACGTTTTAAAACTTGTGGCCGTTCTATTAATAAAGCTAAATAAACTCCACGTTGAGTTATTGACTCAATCAATTTTAAACTTCGTTGAATGGCATCATCTGGTGACTGATGTTCTTGAGCCACCATTATTATCATTGGAATTAGTATGTCTAACCTTTCTCTACCACGTTTATTTAATTTTTTAATACTATATGAATCGAGTAATTGATGTAAAAAAGTCAATACTTGTTGAGCAGATTTGAAACCAGCCTGAGTTAATAATAATATAGCTTGTTCATCATCATGTAAATCATTGGCCCATAATGTCTGCCAAATATTAGTAATTGGTTCTGATTCTGTAAATGTTTCTGGAGCAAATACTTGTTCAAATTCACCATGCACTTGTTGTTGATGATGAATTAAACGAGCTAAAAATCGAGTCCAATCAGAAAATCCCATACTATAAGCTAATCGAGATTTGTTTAGCTCATCATCTGGCAAAGTTTGAGTTTGCCTATCTTCAATAGCTTGTAAATGGTTTTCGGTTAGGCGTAAAAAATAATAAGCTTCTCGCAAACGAGTAATTGCATCTTTTGGTAAAATTTGAAAATTTTCTAATTGTTTTAAAGTTTCTAAAAGATTGCGTTGTTGTAGAGCGGGTTGTTGACCACCACGTATTAATTGGAATACTTGACAAGTAAATTCAATTTCACGTATTCCGCCTGGTCCTAGTTTAATATTATTATTTAAACCTTTACGACTAGTTTCTTGATCAATCATATTTTTCATGTTACGCAAAGACTCAAATGCGTTAAAATCTAAATAACGTCGATAAACAAAAGGTCGTAAATTTTTTAATAAGATATTACCTGCTGGTTTATAACCGGCTGCACTCCTAGCTTTAACTAAGGCATAACGTTCCCAATCTCTGGCATGAGTTTGATAATAATTTTCCATTGCAGAAAAACTTGCAACTAAAGGGCCAGAATCACCAAATGGTCGTAATCGCATATCAACTCTGAATACAAAACCATCAGGAGTTAAACTATTTAATACATGAATTAGTTTTTGACCTAAACGGAGAAAAAATTCTTGATTAGAGCGAGGACGTTTAACTCCAACAGTATCACCAGCTTCTGGATAAGTAAAAATTAGGTCAATATCAGAAGAAAAGTTTAATTCTTGTCCGCCAAGTTTTCCCATAGCTAATACTATCAAAGGCTGTGGTGTACCATTAAGATTACTGGGAGTCCCAAGCTGAGAAGTTAGATTATTATAAAGCCATCTTAAAGCTGTATCTATTAAAGCATCTGCCAAATTTGATAATGATTGTAAAGTTTCTTCTACACTAGCCCAACAAGCTATATCTCGCCAAGCAATACGAATCATTTCTCGATGTCTAAATAAGCGTAAAGTACGCATTAATTCAACTTCATCTTTAATATCAAGCAATAAATCATCTAAAATTTTTAAATAGTCACTAGGGATTATTAATAAATCATTAAGTAAATCATCTAGTAAGTCTGGTGTTTTAACACAATGTTTAGCTACAAAAGGACTACAAGCCCATACTTTAGATAAACTAATATAAACTTGTTTTTGTTGTTCTAAGTTGGCAATTTGTTCAGTGGTTGCTTTAGCTTGATAATCTCGCCATAAATTTTTTACTTCTAAGCGTAATAAAATCGGCAAATCTGATAACATTTTTTTAAATGACCAATAAATTATTTGGTATAGGAGTTTAAAATACGTCCTAGAAATTAGGTAGGATATTTAAATATACTAGTTTTATAAACCATGCACAGCATAAATACCTGGCACATAACGTAATTGTTTTTGATAATCCATACCATAACCAAAAACATATCTATTTGGCACTACTAATCCAGTAAAATCAGCTTGTTGCAATCCAAGTCTAGAATCAAGTTGTTTTTCTACTAATACTGCAGTAAAAACTTCTTCAGCTCCTGCATCCAGACAATATTTAACAATTGCTTGTAAAGTCAAACCTTCATCTAAAATATCATCAATAATTAATACTGTGCGATTTTGTAAACTAACAGTTGGTTCTTTTACCCAATGTAATTCACTGCCAGAAGTTTCCCCCCGATAGCGTGATGCATGGATATAATCTATTTCTAATGGTAAGTTGAGACGAGTTAGTAATTGAGCAGCTGGAATTAGGCCACCAATCATCACTGGTAAACATAATGGTTGCTTACCTAGTAATTTTTGATTTATATCTGTTGCCATATCATCAATAGCTCTAAGCACATCTTGTTCATTATATAATTGATCTGCTTTGGCTAAAACGCTAAAAATTTCTTCTGTGTCTAGTTGGTTAGTCATGATATTTTTTTAATAATTTATTTTAAAGTATACTTATATAATAGTTTTTTTATTTAATATTACGCAGAAAGCTACTTCCTCATCCTTTAGGGGAGTAACTACTAGTTCCCCTCGTTAAGGGAGGTTACTCTCTGCGTAACATCAGCTATTTAGATGAATTTGACAAATACTAAATAACCAATATATCTTGTGAATCTCTATTTATATTTTGCAAAGTATTAACTTCTCCAATATGCCAAGCGGTTTCTCCTGTAATTTGTAAACATTGTAATGTTTCTGCCAGATTTTCCTGAGCAACACAAACTACCATGCCAATCCCACAATTGAAAGTACGATACATTTCAGTATCACTAATATTACCTTGCTGTTGTAGCCATTTAAAAATTGCTGGTTGTGACCAACTATTTATATCAATACTTGCATTTAAATTATCCGGTAATACTCTGGGCAAATTTTCTGATAATCCTCCACCAGTTATATGAGCCAAAGCATGTATTGATATTTTCTGCATTAAATTTAACAATGACTTAACATAAATACGAGTTGGTTCTAATAATATTTCTCCCAAACTACGACCATCCAATTCTTGATCTAGGATATTATCTTGTAAATCAATAATTTTACGGATTAATGAATAACCATTAGAATGTGGCCCACTAGATGCAATCCCAATTAAAGCATCTCCAGCCTGCACTGATTTACTATCAATAATTTTATCTTTTTCTACAATGCCTACGCAAAATCCAGCAATATCATAATCATCGTTATTGTACATACCTGGCATTTCTGCAGTTTCACCACCAACTAATGCTGCTCCTGATAATTCACAACCTCTGCCAATTCCAGTAATAACTTGAGATGCGATTTCCACATCAAGATTACCAGTTGCATAATAATCTAAAAAAAATAATGGTTCTGCACCTAATGTCACAATGTCATTTACACACATAGCAACTAAATCAATTCCGATAGTGTCATACTTATTAAGTGCGATAGCTAACTTCAACTTAGTACCAACTCCATCAGTACCTGATACTAAAACAGGTTTTTTATAGCGTTCCAATGGTATTTCAAATAAAGAACCAAAACCACCAATTCCAGACAACATTTCTGAACGTTTAGTACGATTAACTATAGGTTTAATACGTTCTATAAGTAAATTACCACTGTCTATATTGACACCAGCATCACGATAAGTTAAAGATTTTTTCATAGTGAGAGTTTCTAATACTAGTTAATTCTTATATAACAACAATTGTGATAAAACCACGGTCAATGGCAAGTGTTGTCCGTTTACTTGTAATAAACCATTATGTAAATTTATATTACTTTTATAATGATCCAAACCATCTTCTATTAAAAGTTCTTTTCTTATCCAAGATTTATTTTGTTGTAATGATTTTGGAAGATATGCTAATAATTGTAATTCTAAAATATCTAATACTGGATTGGGGTTAAATAGTGCTAATAGCGGATTTTTTAATGGTTTTAGTTGCATTTGTAATTCACCATAAACTAATCCATCTGAAGTATTTAATTTAAAATTAGTAATTGCTAGTTTAGGCAAATAGTTTAATAAATTCATTCCGTGCATTAACCAATTAAAAGTAACTCCCTTATTATAGTATGTTAGGATACCTTTTAATAAAGAAGGTAAATATAAATTTGATAACTCTATGTTACTACTACTTGCACCATAACTATTCACTTTTTTAATGGTATTTTGCACAGTTAACATTAAATTACTATTTTGTATTTGTCCTTTGCCAAAAAACTTGATAGTTTCTAATTGTAATTTCTGTCCTAAAATACTACTAATTTCTAAACTACCATTCGCAATCCCATCATTTATATCTAATTGTAAAACTATATCTTCAATTTTTATTTGCTTAGAATTTAATTGTGAACTATTTAATATTATTTTTATATCAGTAAACTGGCGGTTAGCATGAATATTTCCTTGTAAACCTTGCCATTTATAATTTTGGATTTCTAATTCATAACTATTTATAACACTTATATTATCGCCATTTATTTTTATTTTAGTCGATATATCTAGCAGTTTCTGATTATCTGTTGCTACAATAGTATGAATTTTTGTTTTAATTATTGGTAAAAATCCATGTTTTATATTATATTTTAAGGTTAAAACTTGTTTATCTACTTGTATTATAGAATTACTATTAGAATTAAACCAACCACGTTGGTAATCGCTTTTTAATAGTTGTACGTTATCAGATTGATAGAATTTTTGAGTAATTTTAGTAAATTGCTGTTCTATTACTATCCCAGAAAAATATGGGATTATGATTACTAGTGTTAATATGATTAGTGTAAATAAAAGACGTATGGTAAGGTTTGAGATTTTTCTAATTCCCAACATATAAATTCTTTTGAACAGCAGATAACAAATAAGCTACCCGTTTCCGTTCAGTTTTTTTATCACTTAAAGTATATAAATATGTTACACCAACTCCGATTCCAATTGCCACAAACCCTATTCCAGTTGCACTTATAGTAGTTAATAAAGCCGTTCCAGCTACCATACCACCACCTCCAGAAGCTAATGTACCACCACCGATCCATGCCAAAGTGGCATTAGTTAATGCTGCACCAGAAAGTCCAGATATAGCTGTACCAGTACCAGCAGTTGCTCCAATCATACCAACAATACTAGTTGCTGCTGGTAATAATGCAGTTGCTCCTAAATATGCACCACCAATGGCATATGTACCATAAGAGGCAGCACTAGCAACCATACTTCTATTTGCAGATTTTAAATTTCCATAGCCTAAAAAATAAGCCCCATAAGCTGAAACAGCACCACCAACCATACCAGCACGATTACCTATACGCCTTAATAAAGTAGATTTAACACCTTTTGTTACAATTTTTGAACGTAATTTATTGCTAATTTTCTTTAATGAACTATTGCTAACAGCTCTTAATAAACCTCTAACTGAAGTTGTATTTAAAGTATCAGCAAAATTACCAACTCCTTCAAGTGCTATCATGCTTGCCAATTGGTGTGAATTAACAGCATCACCAGATTGTAATCTAAATAATAAATCTGTGGAACTATCAATCTGTTCTGTTTTTATCTCCAAAATTTCGGAGCTGGTTTGTAAAACAGGATAAGTCATAACATTTTTTATTGGGACAACAATTCCAGTAGTTGGTGATATTATAAAGTGATTCAATTGAGAACTGGAAATAAAAGGATTAACATAAGGTTGCATACCAGCTAAAACTGTATTGGAAAATAAAATTATAAATAGTGAGTAAAATTTCATATTTTCTCCTAAAAATCAGATAAAAGTTTTTTATTCATCAAAGTCATCTCTGCTGATAACGGAATTTTTTGATTATCACGAAGTTCTACATAAAATTTTTGGAAAGCTTCATTATATGCCGTTTGTGCTGGGCTAGAAAGATAGCGAATATCTATATTACCAAGTAAAGCAACAATTCCCTTATATATTTTATCCTCGTCACTATTTATCCCTAATTCTTGTTTGTAACTATCATAAAATATAGTGATTCGATTAATTGCCCATTTTTCATATCTACGAGATTGGATTTGTTGCCATTTTATAATCGCATTATTTACTTCCTTTGCCAGAATCTGTATTTTTTCCAAAAATTCCACAGATGAAATCTTATTCATGTTTCCAACCAATAATTGTCGGAACGTTATCAACTCTTTGATAGCATTTTTAGCTTTTATAAAACCATTATTTTTTACTTTAAGATTCATCTTTTTAAGATCAATTTTTATTTGTTCAATACCAATTAATATTTCATCAGCAAGCATTTTCTGCAATTTTTCGGAAAGTTTACCTTTAGTTATAAGACTTTTTCTTTGTTTAATTAAAATTTGTTTAGTTTTTGTCAGTTGCACTATATCATTTTTAATTCTTCCAACTTTATTAATTTCTAATTCAGCATATGCCTTATGAATATCATTCCAAACAATCTTAGATTGCCTATTAGAAATTTCCTGTTTGGCCTGCTCTAGTTGTTTTACAAGTTTTGCTATTTGAGGCTTTGTAATTTTTGGAGCTGATAACACCAATTGACTAATTATAGAATCTGCCGAAGTTAAATAATACATAATAAAATTGGATTGTATTGGTTCAAGTTTAGCTTTATTAATAAACTGTTCTGTCTGTTTAACAAGAGCAGTAATAGTTGTATTTTTTTCACTAGAACTAGCAAAATTAACTTTTTTAACAACTGATTGTTTTAATTTAGCAATATCAACCAACACTAATTGCAACTTATCAATATCTGAAACCAAGATATGTAATGCTTGGGAACGCATAAACGTATCCATATCATCTAATAGATTAAGCACAATCTCGTATTCATCATTAGCTATAAGTCTTTGACAATATTTAATTATATTCTGTTGATAACGATGTATTTTTTCCCAATTACCTGGTTCTTGGCTAAGACCATTATTAAAATATAAACCAGCAGTAGTAAGTTCACCTTTTTCAAGCAAAGCTTCTGCCTTCACAAAAGCTTCTTCACTATTAAATATAGTGCTACCTTTTACGTCAATATTTTTACTTGCTCTACCAAGATAAAATGTTATTGCTGTACAAACAACTATTAATAATATTTTTCTCATTATTTCCTTGTTATAAATAACTTGTGTCTTTATAAATAGTTTAAAAATGATACTGATAGCATTATTCTTATTCAAGTTGTTGGACTCTCAAAAAATAGCTTAGATTTATAAATTTACGAAAACAAACAATCTCAGGAATAGAAATATTCCCGAAATCTAAACCTTTATTTAACTTGGTTAATCTGTTCAACTATTTGTTCTGCTGTATAAGGTTTTTGTACTAATCCTTTACCACCAGTCATCTCAGCCCAAACTCGATCAGCTTTTTGTCCTTTACTAGTAACAAAAATGATAGGAATATTTTTAGTATCAGCATTGTGAGTTAACTCTCTACAAGCTTGATAACCATCCATATGTTGCATAACTACATCCATGAAAATTAAGTCTGGTTTCTCGATTGCTGCTTTTTTAATAGCTTCAGCTCCAGAAGATGCGGTAATAACTTCATAACCTGCATTAGAAATGATATTTTGAATATTTATCAAATCAACTTTTGAATCATCGACAGCAAGAATTTTGTTTATTGCCATTTAAATCTCTCAAATTAATTTATTATTTTAATAGAATTTACAATATTTAAATATGTTTTGTAGAAATGAATTAACAAACATTAATCATTTTAATAAAATGAATTACGTTATCAATTTAATAATATTAGAACTAATTTACATTACGATAACCATATTATTCATGTTCTAAATAGTATGGCTGTTTATAATCAATAATTTTTTTACTGCAAAACTTAATATATGAATTATTCAATTTTATATCATATATTCGTTCTATAAGAAATAGTTAAAAATTTAAAATGGTTCATGTTAAACTATGACGTATGCAAACAAGAAGCCTAGAATGCAAAAATTAATTACCATTCCATTAAATAATGGATAATTGGACACAATGATTCAAGAATGTTTATTAGAGTATTTAGAATGTAATTTGTATCTAATTCAAATAGTTCCACTTGGAGATAGAACAGACAATGGTAATTTACAAATTAGTGAATATTGTGGCAGGTTGGCTAGATGTTACGATAAAAAAGGCTTAATTATATGCGTTTTTTAATTTTAAGTCAATATTTTCCTCCTGAAACTGGAGCTCCACCAATTAGGTTAGCTTCCATGATTCGAGAGTTATTAAAGCTTGGGCATACTGTTGAAGTAGTTACAGCAATGCCAAATTATCCAACCGGAAAAATCTTTCCAAACTATCAAAAACATTTCTATCAATTAGATAACTGGGAAGGAATACCAGTACATAGAGTTTGGATGTATGCAGCTAAAGGAGCTGGAATTAAACGTTTATTAAATTATTTTTCGTTTACACTTACAGCTAGTTTTGGATTAAAAAAATCTCAAAAACCAGATTATCTATTTGTAGAATCTCCACCATTATTTTTAGGAATTACAGGTTACTTTGCAGCTAAATTATGGAAAGTTCCTCTTATTTTTAATGTTGCTGATTTATGGCCTGACACAATTAGTGCATTAGGCTTAATATCTGAAGGATTAGTATTAAAATTAGCTAGACGATTAGAAATGTGGCTATATGATAAAGCTCGTTATATAACTGTTGTAACATCTGGGGTTCAACAAATTCTAATTGAAAAAAAACGAGTTCCAGCTAATAAAATTCTATTATTGCCAAATGGAGTGGATACCAAATTATTCGGTAAATCCCAGTTTAAATTTGCAATAGATTTACCCAAAGACAAGACAATAATTTTATATGCTGGTACTCATGGCTATGCTCATGGAATGGAAGTTGTATTACAAGCCGCTAAATTATTAGTTGATACCAATGTATTGTTTTTATGTATTGGTGGAGGTTCAGACAAACAACGGATTATGCAACTTAGTAAAGACATGAAACTTAATAATGTCATATTTTGGGATTCCCAACCACCAGAATTTATCGCTAATTTATATGATTTAGCTTTCGCAGGTATTGCCACATTTCGTGATTCACCATTATTAGAATGTACTCGTCCGGCCAAAATTTTACCAATTTTAGCATCTGGCAAACCAATATTATTCAGTGGTGCTGGTGAAGGAGCTAAGTTAGTAATAGCTTCCCAAGCTGGTATTGTTACAGCACCCGGTGATTATGACAATTTAGCTAAATCTATACGCAAATTAATTAATAATCCTAAATATGCTATTCAATTAGGTTTGAATGGTAGAAAATATGCTGAACAAAATTTAGATTGGTCTATTATTGTTACTGACTGGTTAAAACAATTAAGCATGGAAGAATCTAAAACATCATCTACTTAAATAAAGCTTTTATCAAACCTCCCCAAGATAAACTTGAGGAGAATTTGCTACCAAAAACAACCAAAAACAATACAATATCCCCACAATATAAAATGACTAACAACTATAGTCCAAAAAACAATCTGGTAGGAAAGTTTACGGTTCTTATGATGAATATGCTTCTGAGCTAATAATGCACCTGGCCAACCACCTAATAGTTCAAGTAAATGCAAGGTGTTTTCCATTATTCGCCACTGTTTCTTGATTGCACTAATTTTATCAGTTACATATAATAAATAGGTAGCCGGACTCATTACTAGGTAAATAATTAATGGAATTGGGTTATTTTCTTTCCAAATAATATAGGTCGCAAATAAGAATGGCAAAACTACTAACAATTTAATAAATAACTTATTTTTATTAATGGCTACTCCATCTTCAACCAAAGTAGCATTACATGCACGTTTTCTTCCTCTTCTATCACTTTCTATTTGATATTTAATTTTATCTCCAGCTACTGGGCGACGACTTGCTTTCTGTATGGCTGTTATATGAATAAAAATCTCTTCATGGTCTTGCAAGTCTGATCTTATAAAACCAAACCCTTTTTCATCTTTCCAAGTAATTAATTTTCCCGTTCTTATTAAGGGCATTTTTGTTCCTAATATTGTTGGACATGTCCATTAGGTGATTCGCTCTTTGTTAACATTCTAAAATTAAGGATGTAACTAAAGTCCTGATTGGAAAGCCAATCGTTAATATCAAATCTGTGGTTAACTGCTATAAGGTTAATACCATAGGATTATAAATATATTGAACGATATAGTGTAATTATGATTAATTTTCAAGTAACAGTTTTTGTATCCTAAAAAATCATAAATACACCAGTTATTTATTGTAGTGTTAATTTTACTATTACTTGATCGGATGCTTGATTTTCAATATTAATGGTATCTATTCTAATTTGATATTGGTTATATAAACTGTCTAACCATAATATTAATTCGGTAAAACTTACGGCTGGAAAATTTACTAATACAAATTGTTCTCCTTTAGGTTCGATCCGTTTATCAATTTTATCAAGTTTGATATTATTATGAATACTGTTCTCAACTAAAGTTAATATTTTTTTAGGGTTAACAACATTATTACGCAATTGCTGAACTTCGTTTGCCGCAACTTGTATCCAATGCAAATTCTTTTTCTGAATTGCTACAATATTTTTTAATTGTTTATGACTAGCTATAAAAGGTTCCCATAATAGAAAATATATAGAAGCAATTATAACTATTATAACTCCTAATATTATAGTTCTACGTTCACTTATAGCTAACTGATTAAACCACTGTTGCATAGTGCATCTATATTTTAAAAAGATGGTGTAAGGATAATAGGAATTTTTTCAGATTCGGGTTTTATAGTTATTTTCAATGTCAAATCTTGCAAAATTCTCTGTTTAAGATTCAATAGATTATAATTATTAGATTCTATTAATAGCCTTTTTTCTATTAGTTGTAAACTCTCTTGTAATTTACCTTGCTGATATTTATACTTAGCTAAATCTTCATAATATAAAGTTATTTTTTGTAATCCTGTTATTGCCAAAATATTTTCTGAATCAAGTATTAATATCCTTTTATAAGTTTGATAAGCTAAATCATACTGTGCTAATTCTAATTGTTGATTAACTAAAATTAATAGATTTTGTACTCTATTTACAGGTTCGGGTTCAATTTTAACTTCTGGTGGTACAACTACTTTTTTTTCCAAAAATAATTTCTTCTTAGAAGAAGCTTGTTCTAAAATTAGACGCATTTCTAATATAATTTTATCACGTAAAGCAGTCAAACCAATATGATTTGATGATACAGCTAGACCTTTTTCCACTAATTTTAAATTCTTTGTCAAATCTTTTGTAGTCGCTAACAACTCATATTTATCTGCAATTTTATTTAATCCAACTTTAGCTTCCATGTTACCTGTTTCTAGCTCCAAGATTTTTTGATAAGTTTTAAAAGCATTATTAGTTACTGGCAAAGTTAATTGTAAGTTTTTTAATTGTGATTGAGCCTTCTTTAACAAAATTTTAATATTTTTCTGAAGTTCAATCTTCTGCTGTTGTAATATTTTTTTACTCAATAATTTTTGTTGTAATTGCAATAGACCAACATGAGTTGGAAAATTAATTAATCCTTTATTAACTAAAGATAAATTTCCTTTAGCTTGTTGCAGATATTTATTTACAATTTTTATTAACCCTTTTTGGGCTAATTTATTATTTGGTTCCAAAACTAATATTTTTCTATAGTTAGTAATTGCTGTTTCTAATTTTATTTGGTCTATATTTTTAGCTGCTATAATTAATAATTGTTGGATTTGGGAAGTTTGCTGTTTCTTTACAATAAGAGTTTGTACTTGTTGTTCAAGAGCTAATAATTTTTTATGTTTAGGTTTTACAATTAAACCTTGCTGAATAAATTTTAAACTTTTAGTTAAATCATTTATTTGTGCTAATTTATAATAATGTTCAGCAATTTGATTAATGCCAGTATTAGCAGCAAGATTATCTGGTTCTAATTGTAAAATTTCTTGGTAAGTCTCATAAACATTATCATTTTGTGGAATTAATATTTTTTTAGTATTCCACTGAATTTTAGCTTGCTCTAATAATGGTTGAATTGGATCATATGATTGATCTAAATATAAAAAAATTGTAATTAAGAATATAAATACTATTAATTTTTTATTAAATAATTTAGGTTTAGGTAAAACTTGAGGAGTAAATCCTTGTAAAGCAGCTTTAAATTCAGCAACTGTTTGGAATCGATCCTCATGTTTAATCGTTAAAGACCGCATAATAGCATCAGTTATAAACTGTGGAATATCTGTTGGTTCAACTAAAATATCCTCATAAAAACGGTCAGTTGCTGCCGGTGGTAACTTACCAATTATCATTAAATATAACAAAGCTCCACAAGCATAAATATCAGTCCAAGGTCCAATTTTGCCTCTACCAGAATATTGTTCCAATGGTGAATAACCATGTTTAAGCACCAAATCTAAAGTATGACTTTGCTCCCCAACAATATGCCTAGCAGCTCCAAAATCAATTAATACTGGCACCCCTGTTTTTAAAATAAGAACATTTTGAATTGAAATATCTCGATGATAAATATGTTTCGCATGGACTTCCGCTAAAGCATCTAATATTGGTAGTATAATATCTAATGCTTCTTTGACTGGTAAATTACCTCCAACTTGGTTTATAATAGTTTCTGGATTTAGGCCTTCCAAATAATCCATTACCATATAGCCAGTTTGATTAGCTTCAAAAAAATTAATTACTCTAACGATATTTGGATGATCAAATTTGGCAAGGTGACGAGCTTCATCAATGAATAATTGCAAGCCTTGATTGAAGGTATTTTCCTGTTTTTTTAATGGAATAACAGTTGCGGTTATTACATTACGAGTGGCTAAAGTTGCAGGTAAATATTCCTTAATTGCAACTTTTTTTTGTAACCGTTGATCTAAGCCAAGATATGTAGTACCAAATCCACCTTGACCTAGAGTAATTCCAATAATATATTGATTTTGCAGGATAGTTCTTGGTTCAAGATACAAAGGATGCTGCTGATATTTATGCTCATCAAAACCACATTTTGGACAACGTTTTATATGTCCTTTGTCATGCATACAGTTTATGCAAAGTGTGTCGAGGAATTTGTTTATTTTCATTGATTATATAAATTAATTATGTTTAACATACTAGTATTACACGGTCCGAATCTCAATTTGCTAGGAAGGCGTGAACCACAATATTATGGTCAAGTTGACTTAGCAAATATTAATCATATGCTTGTTAAAGCAGCACAAACTGCTGGGCATAATCTAACTGCTTTTCAAAGCAATGCTGAACATGAACTGTTAGAACAAATTCATGCTGCTCGTAATATTGATTTTATTATAATCAATCCAGCAGCTTTTACTCATACAAGTATTGCTTTACGTGATGCTTTATTAGCCGTTGCTATTCCATTTATAGAAATACATTTATCTAATATACACGCTCGTGAAACTTTTCGACACCATTCCTATTTATCGGATATAGCAGTTGGTGTTATTAGCGGGCTTGGAGCACAAGGGTATAATTTGGCTTTGCAAGCAACACTGTCTATTTTGTCGGAATCGAGGAAGACTCATGGACATCAAAAAAATTGAAAAAATTATAGAATTTGCTAAATTATCAGAAATAGCAGAAATAGAAATTCACGAAGGTGATGATTCTATTCGTATTAGTAGGTATTCTGCTAGTATTCCTGTAGCAGCACCGATGGCTCCTCCTCCTATACCTCCGGTTACTGCTCAACAACCTGCTACTTCATCTACTGATGAGACTAAACTTAAGGGGCATATTATCAATTCTCCAATGGTAGGCACATTTTATCGTTCCCCATCGCCAACTAGCAAACCTTTTGTTGAAGAAGGACAGATGGTTACTGAAGGAGAAACTTTGTGCATTATTGAAGCCATGAAAATTCTCAATCAAATTACTTCTGATAAAGCTGGTATTATAACTAAAATTTTACTTGATAATGGTATCCCAGTGGAATATGGTGAACCGTTGTTCGTAATTGGGTAATTTATCTCCATGCGTAGGAATCATTTTACATGATTTATTGAAAAAATCCTACGCTGGAATAACAAAAGGATAAAAGTACATGCTATCTAAAGTTGTTATAGCTAACCGAGGTGAAATTGCGTTACGGATTTTAAGAGCTTGTCGGGAAATGGGAATTAAAATTGTGGCAGTGCATTCTTCCGCAGATCGTGATCTTAAACATGTACGATTGGCTGACGAATCAGTGTGCATTGGCCCTCCTCCTTCAAGCGACAGTTATCTTAATATTCCAGCTGTTATTAGTGCTGCCGAAGTTACTGATGCAGTTGCAATTCATCCTGGTTATGGTTTTTTAGCAGAAAATGCTGACTTTGCAGAACAAGTCGAAAACAGTGGGTTTATTTTTATAGGGCCACGCCCAGATACAATCCGCATGATGGGAGATAAAGTATCTGCAATTGCTAAAATGAAACAAGCTGGAATTCCTTGTGTTCCCGGTTCAGACGGAATATTAGATGACGATAACGAAAAAAATCTTCGTATAGCATCTGAAATAGGTTATCCAATTATTATTAAAGCTACTGGTGGCGGTGGTGGACGGGGAATGCGAGTAGTACGCAGTGAAGCTACATTATTGAATTCAATTTCTTTAACTCAAGGTGAGGCTGGGGCTACTTTTGGTAACGATAAAGTTTATATGGAAAAATATCTTGAAAATCCTCGCCATGTGGAAATTCAAGTATTAGCAGATAGCTATGGCAATGCTATTTACTTAGGTGAACGAGATTGCTCTATGCAACGTCGTCATCAGAAAATGATTGAAGAAGCTCCAGCTCCAGGTCTTACTGCCGAACAAAGACGTGAAATTGGTGAAAGTTGTGCTCAAGCTTGTCGGGATATTGGTTATCGTGGGGCTGGAACTTTTGAGTTTTTATATGAAAACGGTGAGTTTTATTTCATTGAAATGAATACCCGATTACAGGTTGAACATCCAGTTACTGAGTTAGTTACTGGAGTTGATATCGTACGTGAACAATTATTAATTGCTGCTGGCAAAACTTTAACTTATAAGCAAGAAGATATTAAGGTTCATGGTCATGCGATGGAATGCCGGATTAATGCCGAAGACCCGGATAATTTTTTACCATGTCCTGGAATTATTTCTCGTTATCACGCACCAGGTGGCCCTGGAGTACGAGTTGATACGCATATTTACAGTGGATATCGGGTTCCACCTTATTATGATTCGATGATTGGTAAATTAATTACTCATAGTGATAATCGTGATTCAGCAATGGCACGGATGCGAATTGCATTAGATGAAATAATTATAGATGGTATAAAAACCAATATTCCTTTGCATAAAAATTTACTTAATGATGCTATGTTTTTAGCTGGTGGAGTTAATATTCATTATTTAGAAAAAAAATTGGGAATAGGTTGATTATTAATGTTTAATTAGTAATATCTTAAACGATGAAATTAATTAAACATTAAACACTAAAAGGTATTAAAAACCATGACAGCACATATATTAGTTATTGATGACGAACCAGATATTCGTGATTTAATGCAAGAAATCCTAGAAGATGAAGGTTTTACTGTTAGTGTTGCTAAAGATGGTAAAACTGCTCGGCAATTAAGGACTGAGCAACCTCCAGATTTAATTTTATTAGATATTTGGATGCCTGATATTGATGGTATTTCGTTATTAAAAGAATGGAAAGAAGGTGGTTTATTACAAGATAGCCCTGTAATTATGTTGTCTGGCCATGGAACTGTAGAAATAGCAGTAGAATCTACTCGATTAGGAGCCTATGATTTTATTGAAAAACCTTTGTCTATTTCTAAATTATTGCTCACTATTGAGAAAGCTTTAAAAGAAACTAATTTCATTAAAGAACATAATGAATTACGAGAACAATTTATTACCGAACCACTAGGCCATAGTAATATTATGTTAATATTGCGTGATCAAGCTCATCGGATTAATTTACATAATACTTCGATTTTGATCAATGGCGAACCTGGTAGTGGCCGAACTCTATTTGCTCGTTATATTCATCAAAATAGTCAAGACGGACCTTTCATAATGATGCAAGTTGCTGGTATGAACACTGAAAACCAAGCTATTGAACTATTTGGTAGTCAGGATAATTCTTTACCAGCTCGATTAGAGCAAGCAGAAGGTGGAACGTTATTTATGAAAGATATCGCCAATATGGATGATATCATACAGTCAAGGCTATTAAGTAGTTTAAAGAATCATAGTTTTCTACGAACAGGTAGTAGAGAACCAATACCTCTTAATACTCGTATTATTGCTGCAATAACCACTGAGTCTGATATTAATAATTTAAATGAAGACTTATATTATTACTTAAATGTCGTATCTTTAAAAATTCCACCATTACGAGAACACTGTGAAGATGTACCAGAATTGCTCGAATTTTACGTCAATTTTTTTGTCAATAAAGATAATTTACCTTATCGACGTTTTACAGTAGCAGCTCAGAATATGTTACGCAATTATATTTGGCCAGGTAATATTCGTGAATTGAAGAATTTAGTACAGAGATTGCTAATATTAGGTAATACCAATATAATTGACATCGATGAAATAGAACCAATTTTAGACCAGCAATCTACTAGTATTTTAACTAGTAATTCATCAATTTATGATTTGCCATTAAGGGAAGCTCGTGAACAATTTGAAAAAGCTTACTTGGAACATCAATTACAAGAAACAGGAGGCAATGTTAGTAAAATGGCTACCAAAATTGGTTTAGAAAGAACTCATTTATATCGTAAATTACGAGCTCTTAATATTGATCCTAAACAACTTAAAAAATGAAAATTATTATTTTAGGTGCTGGACAAGTAGGTTACTCTCTTGCTAATCATCTAGTTGCTGAAATTAATAATGATATCACAGTAGTTGATAAAGATGCTGAACTATTACGCAATTTACAAGAACATTTAGATTTACGAACCGTGATTGGTCATGCTTCACATCCTCATGTATTATTTAAAGCTGGAGCTGAAGATGCTGATATGTTAATAGCAGTGACTAATAGTGATGAAACTAACATGGTCGCTTGTCAAATTGCCCATACTGTATTTCATACCCCAACTAAAATAGCTCGAGTGCGTGAAAGTGACTATCTCAATCATGAAGAAATTTTTGGCGGTACTAATGGGTTAGCAGTTGATGTTCACATAAGCCCAGAACAATTAGTTACCCATTATATTCAACGTTTAATAGATTATCCAGATGCTTTACAAGTACTTGATTTTGCTGATGGTAAAGTTCAATTAGTAGCTGTAAAGGCCTTTTATGGTGGGCCATTAGTAGGACATGCGTTGCGGGATATTCAAGATTATTTACCTAATATTGAAACTAGAATTGCAGCTATGTTTCGGCGAAATCAATCTATAATTCCAGAAGGTGATACGGTAGTTGAGGTTGATGATGAAATATTTTTTGTGGCAGCTACTCAAAATATTCGTACAGTTATGGCAACTTTACGTGAATTAGATCGGCCTTGTAAACGGATTATGATAGTTGGTGGTGGTAATATTGGTACTCGTTTGGCATTAGCTTTAGAAAAAAAATATCATGTTAAGTTGATTGAGCGAAATGTAGAACGAACCGAAATTATTTCTGAGATATTACATAAAACTATAGTATTACAAGGAGATGCGGCAGACGAAAATTTATTAAGAGAGGAAAATATTGACGAAACTGATATTTTTTGTGCTATAACTAACGATGATCAGATTAATATTTTATCAGCTATGTTGGCTAAACGAATGGGGGCTCGTAAGGTTATGGCCTTAATTAATCGGCCGGCATATGTAGATTTGGTAGAAAGCAGTACGATTGACATTGCTATTTCTCCACAACAAGCAACGATTGGAACTTTGTTAGCTCATATAAGACAAGGCGATGTGGCAGTGGTTCATTCATTGCGACGTGGTGCTGCTGAAGCTATAGAGGCAATTGCTCATGGCGATACCAAATCTTCTAAGGTTGTTGGGCGACGTATTGAGCAAATTAAATTGCCTAAAGGAACTACTATTGATGCTATTGTCCGTGGAGAACAAGTAATAATGGCTCACCATGACACAGTCATAGAATCTGATGATCATGTGATTTTATTTCTAGCTGATAAAAAACATATTTCAGTAGTAGAAAGATTGTTTCAAGTTGGGGTTATGTTTTTATGATTAATAATATCTACTTCAGCAATTAATTTCAATATTAACAAACATTTTCTCGAAATTAGAGGGAATGTTACCCAGAAAAAGAATTTTATAAATAAAGTTTTTAAATTATTAGAAAATTACTTACAAAATTTAGAAGAGCAAACTTTTATAGTAAATATTGAAATAACTTATTTTAATGAATATGGTTCACTTATACTTTTGAATTTATTTGATAAGTTAGATAAGGCTATAGATGATAGTAAAAATATCATTGTAAATTGGATTTTTGATTCTGAGATATATGAAGAATACGGTAAAGAAATTAAAGAAGATTTTACAATGCCATTTAATTTAGTTCCAAAATCTATATCAGAGTGACTTTGGTTGGATTAATTCTAATTCCATCTTTCCCAATTATTACTTTCGCTCAAATTACGATATTTCAATCTATGGCTTATAACTTTTTTACTAATAATTAACTATTTTAGTAAAATCAATTATTTAATAGATTTGGAACTAAAGTCCTAATTATTAAACTGTTGTAATCTAAATATATATAAAAATAATTCCAAATTAATTATTAGGACTGGCATAAAGGTGTTTAATTATGCACAAAATCCTATTTATAAAAAAAAAGAACATTATTGAAAAATCCATGGACTATGTGTTCTAGTTTATTTGGGATATACTATGCCTATCACAAGCACGCAAATATGGAAAAAAGGTTTTAAACAGGATTAATGAACATGATGGTTCTTGTATAGAATATATCTCAAAAAAATATTATAGGATGCTAGATCGTTACTTTTAAAACCCATACTTGATGATAAAGTGACGGGTTACGCTCATGAAAATTAATTGTCTGAATCAGGATTTACTGGATTAAAGAATTAACAGAATCAAAAACCATAACATAATGAACTTTATGCAGTTATTCTGGAAATTCTATAATTCTGTGAAACGAAGTAGCGACCGGTGTGTGGGTCGCTCATTCTGATTCTGACAAGTAAAGATTTTAGCATAATGAATTATATGCTAAATATAAAATGATTGGCACAAATTCTATGTCACTCATTAATTTTAACTTTGTAAATTTATAGGAATAGTAAATGAAATTTTTTTTATTACCAGTAGTTTCAGTTATAGCAATAACTTTCGTACTTGGTGGTTGTGCAACTTCTAAAAAAGTTCATGTTGCTCAAACAGGAGATAATAAATTATCTTGTTCTAAATTACAAACAGAATTAGAGAGGCTTGACCAAGCTGAACAAGAAGTTGACTCCAAAAAAGGGGTAACAGGAACAAATGTCGCTTCTGCTCTATTTTGGTTACCAGGTTTGGTTTATACATATTATGATGCAGGCCAAGCGATTGAAGCAATTAATGATAGACGAACAAGTTTAATTAAACTTTCTAATGATAAGGGTTGTTAATTTATAGGTATATAAACAAAGCATCATACACTATGAAAAAATTAATTGTCTGAATCAGCCAAAGCCGATAATGGGGGGTAACACGTTTTATCGTTGCCCACCCACCACATAATCAACAACATATAACAAATATTTTTAAATGTTTCACTATTTTGGTAAACAACGAAAAATACATTATCCATCCTACATCATATTTAACCAATGTTCCATAAAAAACAGTTTTTCACTGGTTAATAACATATCTGCTTCACCGATGATTGGCCGTAACGTAGTTGTCATTTGTAACATAGTTAAAACTAGTATTATGCACCATATTGTAATAAAGTTATCATTTTTACGGCTATCCATATGGATTAAACCAGTAATGATATAACGTAACCCAAAGAAAATACTGATAGCCCAGATCAAAATATGAACGATTCCCATAAAAGAGATGGTTTTAATAGAAAAAGTGAAGATGAAAGCAACTGGTGCAAAACCTAATAATAATATAGAAGTTAAAGCTAATCCTCCAGCTAGTAAGGAAAAAGCTTGGCTTGGAGTGATATTAGCTCCACTCAAGCAACTAAAAATATAGAAACTAGGATAACAAAGTAATACAGATAAAGTGACTCCCCCAACAATTTTTATAGGAGAAGCAAACCAGTTACCAGAATAACTGCCAACAATAAGTCCATAAATTACATGACAAATTATAAAAATTACCAATAAACTAAAGAGTGTTTTTTTAAATCCACCAGCTTTAATTCTATTAATTATAGATTCAGGTGATTTTAACAGAGCATCAATGATTTGGATGGTACTTGCTGATTCAGACAATGGTTCTTTTGGAAGCGATTTTTCTTCTGTTTCAATTATCGTGTCTGTTACATCATTTAAAATATTACTTGATTCAGGTTCGTTAATATCAGTTGTCATAATTACTCCATGTATTAGATGTTAAAAAATTAAATGTTTTAATATGTTAAACACAGTTTCGTAAAAACTACCATTAAATGGATCGTCTCGTAGAAAACGTACTTCAAGCCTAGGAGTTCCAAAAAAAGGCCGTAAATTCCAAGAAAGCTGACAGCCAAGAAACATATTTACTCCCAGCCAGGTTAATAAAATTTGTTTTGCTTTCAATTTATTACTACAAATATGTTCTAATAATTTTAGTAAATGAGTATTAGCAATAATTCCTGCAAAAGCAACTAACACAACATTAAAAATAAGGATGATAGAGTGTGCTTTACTAGCCAATTCACTTCCCATTTGTGGTAAATTGTAGAGCAAAAATAATGCAAGTGGGGTAAATGCTCCGAGAATAATAGCAATTAATGTAAAGCTCATAATTACAGCTAGAAAGCTTTGTCGAAAGGTAATTTTTGCTCCTAATAATTGAGCTAACATACCATTAATTAAAGCATTTCCGATGGTTGTTAAGATAATTAGTAATGGAAATTTAATAGCTACGTAAAAGCTTTGCAATGGAGACCGCCATAAACCTATTGAAATTCCATATAAACTACTGCCTAAGATAAGCCAAATTAGACAAGATTGAATTTTTTCTTTATCGTTATTAAGCCAAGTGGCTAAAACTTTGGGATCAGCATGGCAAAGTGTTACTAAATCTGCCCATAATTGTTTAAAATCAGTCATTTTTAGTTTTTTAAGTGTTCTTCTTATTGTTGGGATTATTAAATACTAGAATTTATGTACTATTAATAACCCTAAACGAACCATCCATTCCAACGGTTTTAGCAATAAATAAATCATATCTGCTTGCCATTTATAATGAATTCTTTTTGCTATACAAGGACCAATTCGATTATAAATAAGGCGTAATTTGCGGTGGATATTAGGGGAAAAATTGGCTATTTTTGTTTCAAAAGTTCTGAAAACATGTAATTGGTAATTAACTATTCTTCCTGTATTTGGATTAATCGTACTTTTTACTATATGAGGATGGCCGTTAGCGGCTGCGGATACTATAAAGCAATCAGAATTTGCAGGAAGCTGATTATAAACTTGTTTAGCTAAAGGATATTTGGCGAGAATAGAGCCTATCAATGGTAAGAACCAAAAATAGATAAAAAGTGTATTAGCTGTAGCTGGCTTAAAATTATTTACTTTATTTATAATTTTAAGAAAAATAGTATAATTAAAACATATTATTCCAAACATAATACTAAAAAATAAATACATTAAAATTTCTATTCTATAAACATTTAAAATTACAATAAAAGTCACTAATGTATACCATGCCATTATTCCTGCTAATGTTGCTGTCATAATATAGTTAACATATGAAGTAATCATATATTCTTTATTAGAAATAGATAGAGTAAGACTGAAAGATGCAATTAGATAAATTGGTAATAATGTCATTCCTGCTTGAAGATCATTTATGTAATAAATCCAATGACTATTCTTTTGATCACGATAGTAAGACATAAATATTATTAAAGTTGATAAAAAGAATAGAATAGGAATAATTACTAATCCAAAGAATAGAAATCCCTTTTTTCTAAAAGAAAAAAAGCCATTTTCGATCTTATCAAGACATTGCAATAATAAATAGGTACAAATGAATGGAGTAATACATATAAACAGAAAAATAATGAAAAAAGATATTGCCATAAAAAACGGAATAGTAATCATTTTTGTACCTCAATATTAAACGTACTTATTTTTTAACCAAATTTATTTCACAAAACTCAAAAACCTCTTTATCCGTTTCTTCCCTAAAACATTACCAAGCAAAGAAGATCAGTTCACTGTCTAATAACAATGAAGAATGCCGTTTTCTAGTTACCGCTAATCTAAGTGGTAACTTATTCCAGACGTATTTAGATATTATAACGTTGGTAAGTCACGACTGAATTACCACGTCGGCATGTGGGAATTAGAAATTAAAGTCGTTTGTTACCAAAACTTTTAGATTGAATTAATAACCCCAAACGAACCATCCATTCCAACGGTTTTAGCAATAAATAAATTACATCTGCTTGCCATTTATAACGAATTTGTTTTGCTATACAAGGACCTATTCGATTATAAATAAATCGTAATTTGCGGTGGATATTAGGGAAAGAATTGGCTAGTTTTGTTTCAAAAGTTCTGAAAACATATAGTTGATAATTAACTATTCTTCCTGTATTTGGATTAATTGTACTTTTTACTATATGAGGATGGCCGTTAGCGGCTGCGGATACTATGAAGCAATCAGAACTTATAGGAAGTTGGTTATAAAGCTGTTTAGTTAAGGGATATTTATAAAGAATAGAACCTATTAATGTTGAAAACCAAATATATACAAATACTGGATTTACTGGTTTAAGAAGATTCATTTTATTTATAAGCTTAAGAAAAATAATATAATTAAAACAAATTACTACAAAGATAAAGGTGGGTAAAATATAAATTGAAGCACCAAGATAAATGTTAATAAGTGCTATTAATATATGGAATGCTGTTATTCCTGCTAATGTTGCTACCATAATATAATTAGTACGTGAAGTAGCCATATATTCTCGATCAAAAATTGATATATTCAAACTAAAAGAAGCAATTAGATAAATTGGCAATAATATCATTCCTGCACCAAAATCATTTGTGTAATAAATCCAATGATTATACTTTTGATAACGATAAGTAGGCATAAATATTATTAAATGTAAAAAAAACAGAATAGGAGCAATTACTAATCCAAAAAATAAAAATATCCTTATCTTAATAGAAAAAAAGTTATTTTTAATTGTATTAATACATTTTAATAATAAGTAAGTACAAATAAATGGAGAAAAAATAATAAAGTATGTAATAATAAATCCAATAGAATGTGCTATAATCGCATAAAAAGTATTCATAATTATGTTATTAGATCAAATAAATTTGTTTTTTAACTAAACCTATTTAACAACACTCAAAAACCTCTTCATCCGCTTCTTCCCCAAAACATTCCCAAGCAAAGAAAAAAAGATCAGTTCACTGTCTAATAACAATGAAGAATGCCTTTGATATGCCATATCCAAACGATAGCTAGAATTAGCATTGCCTTTACTTCGCAATTGAGCTAAACCAGTAATTCCCGGTATTAAATCCCAACGAGAATCATAATCTGCTTGATTCCAACCTAATCTTTCAATATCTTCCTCAGTTAATGGCCGTGGCCCAACCATACTCATATCACCTCGTAACACATTTAAAAACTGTGGAATTTCATCTAAACCAGTTTCTCGCAACCACTTACCTACTTTAGTTACTTCCTGTTCATTCATACTCCTAAACTTAAATATTTTAAACGGTTGCCGATTATGACCAATACGTTCTTGAGTAAATAAAATTGGCCCTTGATCTTCTAAATAAATTACCACTGCAATTGTGGTTACTACAGGAGCAAATACTGCTAAACCAAAACTGGCAACAGCTATATCAAAAATTCGTTTACTTGTATCTCGATCTAAAATTTGTTTAAACATTGGTTATTTCCTCGTTGAAGTTGATTTGACGAATACTTTTTTATATAAATAACTTTGTATTTCAAAGTAAATGAGCGAAAAAATTACTCTGTTTTAATTAACCTCCATGTTCTGAGTAAAAAAATGAACAATGAAGCATTTCTGAATTACATCCTATAATTTTATTAGAAAAACCTTTGTTAGGATGATAAAATACTATATATTCGTAAAACAAATTAGCATTAGGTATAATTTGTGGAATATTAAGCGAATGCGGATGATCAACCAAAAGATCAAGAACATCAGTATTTAAATTAAACTTATTGGATATTTTGTTAAAAAACTGATTATTTATAGTCATTTCTGCATATAAAGCATTTTCATTATACATAATATCTGCTTTACAGAAACTAATTTCAATATCTTGAAAAGAAATATTAAATTTTTCTTGTAATCGTTTTTTACAAGTATCAATGTCTACTGTTTTATTTATTTCCACAATAGTGAATGTGCTTATAAAACAAACTATTATTAGAATAATTTTTGAATATTTATACTTTATTACTTTGATAACAATATACAAAATGATAAAACTAAATATAGAAATAAGCATAAAAATTGTAGAAAAATGGTAAGTATCAGTCTGAGTCATTCGACTCATTTCTATAATAATATGTCTAAAACAAATTATCATTAAAGCAATGCTTAAAGATTTAATTATTGAGGTTGGTATCTTTATGTAAAAAACACCAAAACTAAATATAAATAAGGTTATAAAAATTGTAAGAAAACGATGTATAAGAGTAAAACTATCACCAAAAATACTAGTTATTGTGACAATGATAGTAGGTATGAAAGTAATTATAAAATAAATCTTTGGATTAATAAGTAAACTAATTAAAAAAATATTAAAGAATATAATCCATAGTAATTTTCTTGTCTTATTCTGATTGTTTTTCATAAATAAGCATACTTTTTATGGTTGATGTAACACAGTGAAACTGACTATTTTGATTAAACAACACAAATGGTCAATCACGCAATAACAAATTTATAGTGCTATTAATGTATTAAAAATCATTAAAAAAAATTGCAAGGAGGATAACAGCTATTATTCTTTTTAGAACATCATCTAATATAAAAATACATATTATTGAGAAGGAAGCTATTATCTGACTTAAAATTATTCTTTCTTTTTCAATCAACTTAATGCTATACCAAGATAAAATAATTACGCTAATCCAACAAACAATATAAAAAAATGTAATAAAAATATAATGATACTTATAATAAAAAATTAAAATATAAAATGAATTTATCAATCCTGTTATTAATCCAAGAATTAATGATAACTTTGGTATAATTTTTTTCATGATATTTACTTTCTAACAACTTGGATATATTTAGAAGTATTTTGTATTTCATATTTATAAAGTACTTTGTATTTTAAAGCTGTTGGCCGAAAAAAATTGCTCTGTTTTAACCAAGTTTGAAAACTCATTTGCTTAGTTAAACCATAAGGTAGTAGTTCTTGCAGAGGAGTATTAGCCCATTTTGCGTTTAGATAAGGAGTGTACTGTACCATTTAATTTTTTCAATCTGTCCTAATTCGTGGAAAGAATGGAATATTTGTAAAAATATATATACAAAAAACTTTTAGCTAAAAAATATCATAGTCAAAAAATATTTTGCCTTGTCGATACTGATTGTACAAATAAAAATACATAATTAATAATGTAATAATTATCTGAAATGAAACAATAAAAGTCATTTCCATCAAAGCATAATAATGACTGATAAATAAGGTTGATAAAATTGCATATGGAAATCCAACTAGTAGATATTCTATAAAAAATATTAATTCATTGCTTTTTCTAACTTTATCAAATTTTGTTTTTATAAACTTAGTTATCTTCTCCTTCAATTTTGTTTTTATAATGAATAATGCCATATACATAAAAGTTCCAATTACTAAAAAACACGTGAGAAAGTTAATGATTATATTTGAATAAACAATTTCGCTATCTGTTAATAAGGTAAATGCGGCAACAATAGCAAATAGATATCCTATTGATCTTTGAAAATATATGTAAATAAATAAAAATATTCCATTTATTAGTATACTTACTGCAAGTAAATTTATTGCTTTATATAAGCCATAATTAACAAAAAATTGGTAATTTAAGTTATTTAATATCGTATAAGGTTCTTTTTGATAAAAAGATAGCAATATAGCATTCCTACTTTCAAAAGAAAGCTTTCCAAAGAAAAATATTATTCCCATGAAAAATACTAACAATGCTATGAATTGTAAGAAATTATTTAACTGATTGCTTCCTATTCTAATATCATCAATTTTTTGTTTAGCAGACAT
>JASFYV010000305.1:0-14818 GCA_045046925.1 Candidatus Marithrix sp.
GATATTTTAACCCAACGTTTCGCTTAATTTTTAGTCTAATTTCTTTGGAATAATCTGACATTTTATCTAGGATTTAACTGTCGAAGCCCACTGCCACTAATAATATATTAGGCCTAATTTCAATAACTGGTGCATTTTTTATATATGGGCTATGGCAATAAACATTTTTATTCCTATTATATTTATAGCCAGTTTTTATATCTGTTTAGTTAGTACCAAAATTGTTTTAGCCATATTAGTCAATAAAAGTTTTTTAAGTTGGTAATTTATACCTATATATAATGCGGTTTTTGGGCTTAATGCTATGTATTTTAGCAATTTATTGATGGTTTAAACTATATCCTTAATTCTAATTGAATTGTTTCCATTTCTCATAATAATGAATGCTTCCACTTTATTAATCACACTTACAATATTAATTTTATTCAGTTATTTCTTTGGTAAGCAACGTGCCTTAACAATTGAAAAACAAAAACGACGTAGCCTCCATTCTTTACCTTCCTATTATGGTTATATGACGGCTATGTGGTGCGGTTTACCAGCCTTATCATTACTATTTCTATGGTTTTGCTTTGAAGCTACGATAATCGAATATTTATTAATTTCTAGCTTACCTGCCAATATCCAAAATTTATCGGCTGGAGAGTTAAGTTTAGTTCTCAATAATATTAAATTATTACTAATTTCAAACTTTCCAGCAAATATAGACCCAATAAAACAAGATGCCGCTTTATATCTATTTTCCATGCAGGAGACCAGTATTTCAGCACGGAATATTTTAGTATTAGCTTTAGCCTCAGCTACGACTGCTTGGGGATTTAGCCAAATATTGGGCAAAACCCAAGCTAGAATTATAGTAGAGAAAATCATCTTGTTTTTCCTGGTCTTAAGCTCAACAGTTGCAATCTTAACTACTATCGGAATTATTCTATCATTACTCTTTGAATCATTAAGGTTTTTTGGAGAAATACCAGCTCATGAATTTTTGTTCGGCACTGAATGGAGTCCACAGACAGCAATTCGCCCTGATCAAGTTGGTAGTTCTGGTAGCTTTGGAGCTATACCATTATTCCTTGGGACTTTATTAATCTCTGGAATTGCTATGCTGGTTGCTGTACCAGTTGGTTTGATGTCAGCCATTTATTTATCCGAATATGCTTCTAAAACTTTTCGGACGATTGCCAAACCAGTATTGGAAATTTTAGCTGGAATTCCTACTGTAGTTTATGGTTTTTTTGCTGCTTTGACAGTTGCTCCATTTATCCGTAATTTGGGAGAATCTATCGGACTTAGTGTGGCTTCGGAAAGTGCTTTAGCTACTGGACTGGTGATGGGAATTATGATTATTCCGTTTATTTCTTCTCTGTCAGATGATGTTATTTCAGCCGTGCCACAGAGTATGCGAGATGGTTCTTATAGTTTGGGAGTTACTCAATCAGAAACTATTCGTTTGGTGGTTATACCAGCGGCTTTACCAGGAATTGTTGGAGGAATTTTGTTAGCTTTCTCTCGTGCAATCGGGGAAACTATGATTGTGGTAATGGCGGCTGGCTTATCGGCTAATTTAACTATTAATCCGTTGGAAGCTGTGACTACTGTAACTGTACAGATGGTTACCTTATTAACTGGCGATCAGGAATTTGATAGTGCTAAAACTTTGGCAGCTTTTGCTTTGGGAATTATGTTGTTTGTATCAACTTTAATGTTAAATATTATAGCGTTGCATGTTGTACGGAAATATCGAGAGCAGTATGAATAATTTCTACCAAGATAAATTTTGAACTCCTTTTACAAAACAGTGAAATTTATACTATAATTTTCTATAACATTTAAAAATTTAGGAGAATATATGTTAATTAAAACTAAGCAATCAGGATTTAGCTTAATTTGGTTACTAGTAGTGATAGTAATTTTAGGACTATTTGTCGCATTAATAATGCCTCTTATATTCAGTGGTGGATATACTACAACACGAATAAGTACTACTGCAACTCAAATTTCTAGTCTCGAAATAGCTTTAGATATTTATCGTTTGGATATGTTTAAATATCCTTCAAGTTTAGAAGCTTTAGTAAAAAATACTACCAATAGTCCAAAATGGCAAGGGCCTTATTTAAAGAAAAGAATACCAAAAGACCCTTGGGGAAATGAGTATAAATATGAAAAAAGAATTTATTATATTTACTCATTTGGAGCTGATGGCAAAAGAGGAGGCGAAGGTATAAATGCTGATATTTTTGATCCATATTCACTACCATTTAATGTGATAAATAAGCCTAAAAAAATAGGTTTTCCTTTATCAGATTTAATTGCCATTATTATTATCCTCAGCATAATCGCAGCTTTTATAATTTGGCAACTTCGGAAGCGAATTGCTGTTTTAGAAGCTAAAATTAGGGAAGAGTTTAAGGATAAAAATAGTACATGAAAAAATTTACCATAACAGAATTAAAGAAAGAATTATCTCAAAAAACTAAGGAAGAACTTGTCAAAGAGATTACTACATTATGCCAAACCTTTCCTCAAGTTAAAGAATATTATCAAGCTCAAGGAAGTGATATTAAGGAACTACTCGATAAATATAAAGCTATTATTGAAAAAGAATTTATCGAAGGACGAACAAGAGGTTTTCCTAAATTAAGATTTTCTATAGCAAAGAAAGCAATAACTGATTTTAAAAAATTAACTACTGATGTGGAATTAATCGCTGATATTTCCTTTACATATGTAGAAAGTATTTCATGGTTTAATAACATGTACAATCCTGATGTTGAAGATTTTTATATTAGACCAAAAAATATGTTTGAAGATACACTGAAATTAATCAAACAACATGGTTTACAAGATAAATTTGAAAACCATGCTTATGAAATTATCGAAAATGCTACTGATGGCATGGGACATAATGAGTCACTTCAGGTTTCGTCCCCTCCTTATTTAAGGAGGGAATTAGGGGAGTCAGTAGGGAGCCTAAAAGGATAGCAAGGGTATCGTGAAGGTAGGGAATATATGACTATGATGGAAAACGGCAACATACAATCTATTTAAGAGAAGATACAGAACTTGTAAAAGCAAATTTTAAGAAACGTTATAAACAGGAAATTAAAAGAGAAACATTATCCAAACGCTCTTTATTTAGGAATAGCAGATGGAGTCCAATTGGGATTTTTTAACTCCACATACTGTTAAGTGCTATAATTTCTGATGACGGAATTGGCAACTCTTCTAATTCTTCTAAAATGGGCTGCTTGTTGGTCATGTTTTAGTTGTGAACGGTGTTCTGATAACCATTTTTACGATTTGATTTACTTTCAAGATGAACTACATAAGCTGCTTTCGCTAAATATTCTGTTAATAAAAATCTAATAGTTGCCTATCACATTGAAAAAATAATTATATTATTGTTAAAATATTGTCATTCCCGTGTAAACAAGAATCTAGGAATATTCTATATTCCCATTATAATGAGGACAAGCTTTCAGGAATGATAATATTTTATAAATCAATAATTTAATATGTTATAAAAACTATCTGAACTATTGTTTATTCAGATATTATTTGTTAAAAAGTGCAGACAATGGAAAAAAGTAACCCAATGGTATTAGTTCATATTCAACCATCCCATTATTTACCAAAGGCATCAACTTAACCGATTTATGAGCCTCTTCTATGTTTTTAGCTTCCATTATAACCACTACACCGCCCTCATCTAAACGGCCAAACATTTGACGATATTTACCAGTAGTATAATATTCCCATGCTAATTTTGCTTCATCTCTATTATAAGGCATAGTATCTTCCAAAGTAACTCCTGGAGCTAAATGGCTAATCATCAAAATTTGATTGGTCTCAATATTATTCAAACCATCAGATTTTGGATCTTTTGCAACAATAACTTCATTTGTATCAAGAGCATCAAAAAGGGAAGTCCATGGAAAAAAGCTGCCTAATGGTATTAGATCATATTCAACTAATCCATTTTTTACTAAAGGCATCTGATCAACCGCTTTATAAGCTTCTTCCATGCTTTTAGCTTCCATTATAACTACTACGCCACCCTCATCCAAACGACCATACATTTGACGATATCTACCAGTAGTGTAATATTCCCATGCTTTTTTTGCTTCCTTTTTACTATACGGTATAGTATCTTCAAAAGTAATTCCAGAGGCTAGATGGCTAACCATCATAATTTGCATAGTCTTGATGTCACTTATAGTATTAGCTTTTTCTTCTTTAATTACAATACTATCCATATTCAAATCAAAGTTATAAACCTGTTGGTTTTGATCTAACTCAACTTCATAAAGCTTTCCACTAGCAGAATCATCAGACACAAATAGGCATGGGATATGTAACTTACCATCTTTCGGTGAATAACTGGCTACACATGAATCATCAGAAGGTACTACATCAGCGAAACAATAGCTGCCAACTAAAAGTAGCAATATCCCTATAAAACTTTTTCTAAGATAATTTTTCATAAATCTCCATAATTTGTAACAGGAATTAGCGTTGAAATACTTAGTCATATTGTCAAGCTACTTTATAAGTATATTTTTTCTTAAGGTCAATATAGCAATTCTTAAATTATGAATGCTTAATTCTAATTAAATTCAAAAATCAATTATTTATTGGTGGAATCTATTCAATTAAGAAATCCTATACTTTTTATATTTTACACTTGACAAATCCAAAAGAACAATTAATATAATCAGATTGGATAGATTATAGTAGTATTAAGTGATTGACATTTATTTGAACTTAATTGAGAAATGAAGTAGCATATCTATTTGTTATACTTCCATTAAGTATTTATAATCCTGCTAGAAATGGTATGTAACTTGACAAATAACATCTACTTTAGTATTATTTTTTCACTCGGGGCGTAGCGCAGCCTGGTAGCGCACCACAATGGGGTTGTGGGGGTCGGAAGTTCAAATCTTCTCGCCCCGATCATTCAATTCACTTCTATCATAAGCTTATTCGGTTTAAAATTAATCTTCCACTGTTACTACATAAGCACAAGTTTTCTGTGGACATATTTTTTGAGTACCATATCTTTTAGTTATTTTTAACATTAAAATTGGCCAATTACATTCTGGACAGCTCTCTGCTAATGGTTTACTAGGAATAGCATATTTACAAGTTGGATAGCTTGCACAGGAATAAAAGATTGACCCATAACGTGATTTTTTCTGAATTAAATTAGCTTTCCCACAATCTGGACAAATTATTTCAGTATCAACAGGTTTTTCTAACGATTCTATAAATTTACATTTTGGATAATTACTACAACCAATAAATTTACTATGTCCTTGTTTAATAACTAAATCTGAATCACATTTAGGACATTTTCTTCCTTCTACTATTTCTGGTTTAGCTGGAGTGTATTCTTCTCCATCCATATTACGAGTATAATCACAATCTGGATAACCGCTACAACCGATGAAATGTCCTCGTCTACCAAGCCGTTTATTCAAAGGTTTCTTACATTTAGGACAAGCTTCATCTAAAGTTTCATGCAAGTCTTCTCGCTGTACTGACTCCATTTTTTCATCAACTAGAGCTTTGAATTTAGTCCAAAATCGTTGCATTAATGGAATCCATTCTTTTTCTCCACGAGCTATTTCATCAAGTTGATCTTCTAGTTTAGCAGTAAAGTCATAATCGATATAAAGCTTAAAATGTTCAGTTAGCAATTTATTCACTACTCTGCCAACATCAGTTGGAATAAATCGCTTTTTTTCTAAAACAACATATTCTCGTTGTTGTAAGGTCGAGATTATAGCTGAATAAGTGGAAGGACGACCAATCCCAAATTCTTCTAAACTTTTAACTAAACTAGCTTCAGAAAAACGTGGTGCTGGTTCAGTAAAATGTTGATTAGCAAGGATATCTTGTAATTTAATTAACTCACCAACTTCTAATGGTGGTAGCATTTTTTCATTACTATCAGATTTTTTCTTATCGTCTATACCTTCTTCATAAACCAATAAAAATCCTGGTATTACCACTACCGAACCATTGGCTCGAAAATTATTATCACTATTGCCACAAGTTAGATCAACTGCCACCGTATCCAAAGTAGCATGGATCATTTGACAGGCAATGGTTCGTTTCCATATTAGAGTATAAAGTTTAAATTGGTCTGGATTTAGATTAGATCTTATATCATCAGGATAAGTTAAAGCTGAAGTGGGTCGAATTGCCTCATGGGCTTCTTGAGCATTTTTAGCCTTAGTTTTAAACTTGCGAGCTTGCTTAGGTAAATTCTCTTTCCCGTACCGTTCTTGTATCATCGTACGGATTTCAGTAACCGCTTCATCGGCTAAATTTACTGAATCAGTCCGCATATAAGTAATTAAACCAGTTGCACCATCGCCAGTATCTATTCCTTCATATAGTTGTTGAGCAATTTGCATTGTGCGTTTAGTTGCAAAACCTAATTTACGAGCAGCTTCTTGTTGCAAAGTTGAAGTGGTAAATGGGCTGGCTGGTTGGCGATGACGTTGTTTTTTCTCAACTTGAGTTACTGTTAATTGACTATCGGCAAATTCTAGTAATTTAGTTTTAATTTTAGTGGCGTTTGCTTCTTTAGTTATACTAAATTGACTTATTTTTTTCTTTGCTAATAGATTCAATTTTGCATCAAAAGTTCGTCGTTCTTTCTTACATTTTGCATCTATCGTCCAATATTCTCGTGGTTTAAAATTTTCAATTTCTATTTCACGTTCAACAATTAAACGTAAGGCTGGGCTTTGTACTCGACCAGCAGATAGTCCTTTACGAATTTTTCTCCATAATACTGGTGAGAGATTAAAACCTACTAAATAATCTAATGCTCGTCGAGCTTGTTGGGCATTAACTAAATCCATTGATAAAGAACGAGGATTATCAATTGCTTCTTTAATAGCTGTTTTAGTAATCTCATGAAAAGCTACTCGATGAACAGTTTTATTTTCTAAAAGTTGCTGTTCTTGTAAAATTTCATATAGATGCCAAGAAATTGCTTCTCCTTCTCTATCCGGGTCAGTTGCTAAGTATAAAACTTCAGCAGTTTTCATGGCTTTAGTAATAGCGTCAACATATTTAGAATTTTTCTCGATAATTTGATACTTCATAGCAAAGTCATTATCGGTATCTACTGCTCCACTTTTGGGCAATAAATCTCGCACATGGCCAAAAGAAGCTAAAACTTTAAAATTTTTCCCCAAATATTTCTCAATGGTCTTGGCCTTAGCCGGAGACTCAACTACAACTAAATTTTTCACGGTGATTCTCTGATAATAGTAAAAATATTTTCATGTTATACAGTAACTCGATTATGATAGCAACATTTCTGTCGTAAATTTTATTAAATAAGTTTTAATATACTACTTCAATGACTAGATTGTGTCACGTTATAATTTTATTTGGGGATTAGTTTAACAATTACCAAATTTTTGTCCAGAATTTTTATAAAAATATATCTAATAATAATATTGGTTATTATTTTTTGTGGTCTATTTTTTAATTTGAAAGTTATCCATTAAATCTTTTAATTTTTATGTTAATATCAATTCTATTAAACAACTAATGGTTACTAAAAATGGCAAATTTAACTAAAAAAGTACTAATAGGTGCGACGTTATTAGCAACTAGTTCAGCTTGGGGAAAAAATGGTTTAACCTCTACTAATTGTACCGATGATAATGGGCAAGGAATTTCCACTGGTTGTAAAGATCAGCCTGGAGTAAACTACTTAGTGCTAGATCAAATGCCTGGAGCTAATACTAGGATTTGTGCTGATAATTCAGATGCAACTACAAAAAGTGGAGCCAGTTTACTGCCTAATCGTTTAACTGTTGCAGTTGACCCATTTAAAGATGCTTATATTGAATTAATTTTTGAAGTATCTGAAATAATCGCAAGTGATGAAGCACATGTTTTATTTTTAGTTTACAGCACCCAGTTATCTCCCAGCCCCCAAATGCCTACTCCTAGGTCTAAACATAAACTAAAATTAGACTTGGCTGCCTTAGAAATATTGGCTATTTATAACATACCTGCTTTACCATTAATGGCTCAATCACAAACTCGTTTAGGTCAGGCTAACCCTGCTCCAACTGCTAAGATTTCTTTTAAGGTTAACTTAGATACTGCTACATTGCCTACTTTTATGCGTAATGATAGTGATATTATTTTTTTACAAGCAGCCTTATTAAAAGCCGATCAATATGCTAATGGTGATTTTTCCGGCATGATTATGTCTGAAGTTGATCGGATTCAGTTTGTACAAGAATGTAGTTCTACAGCTTCTTATATTGAAATGGATGACAATAATAAATTAACCACTGTGTTACGTGATAATGATGGTGGTAATATGACTAAAACTTCTAGGATGAATCAAGCTATTGATATTGAAGTAGATAATAATGATGTTGTTGAAGTACCACAGGAACAAAATACTACTAAAACTAAGAACTAAATATATGACGGTTTAAAGTCTGTCAGATTAATTAAACTATGATTGTTACCAATGCAGGCCGTTCACTACGGTTACGTCAAACTATTCCAGAAGATGCTCCTGTATTATTGCGTGCTTATGAGGATGAATCTTTTATTAGTCTCTATCGTTCTAATAACGCTAAACAAACTGAAGAACAATTACGCCAACTATTAGAAAAACGCCAACAGAATTTACCAACACAATTTGGTTATTTGGAATTCATGTTAGAGCATAAAGAACATGGAGCGATAGGAGTGGCCGCTCTTGGTGATTATTCTCCTTTGCATCAGAGAGCTGAATATTTGGTGGGTTTATTTGATAAGCAACAGCGTTATGTTGGTCATGGTATAGAGGCTACACTATTAATTATTGATTTGGCTTTTAATACTTATCGACTGAATAAAGTTTATTCTTATGTATATGGATATAATAATTTTTCTCAAAAGAACATGTTAAATTTTGGTTTTAAGCATGAAGGAACTTTAGTAGAACATCATTTTTCTATTAATAAAGATAAATTTATTGATTTAAATGTTAATGGTATGACATTGAAACAGTTTCGTGCAAATGAAAAAATTAAAAAACTGTCTTTACGTTTAGTTGGCAGAGATATTACCCAACCAACTCAATTAATTGAAGTTCCACTAAAAAATAAGTTATCAAATGATGATGGTAAAAAATTCTTAGATGGATTAAGAGCTATGGCGGATGATTAATTGTAAAAGCGATCATAATCAGTAGATGAAGAAATGAATATCTATTTGATAGAACAAATGACTATTAGGGATTGTTCTTTTCATTGTTATAATTACCTATACCAAGGATACTTAACTATTTCAAATGCCCTGCAATGGCGGCTTCAATATAGTAGGGTTAAGAAGCTGGACTATAGGTATATTAGACATCTTTCCTAAATAACGAAAGATAGACTATGTATGATTGTATTAATGACGTAAAATTGACCAGAGCTATACAATTAATTACGGATTTTATGTAGGATGTAATGAGTTTACGAATTACATCTTTCGAATCACATTAGATACACGATTTATGCAATTCATTCTGCATCCTTATATATCTTAGGAAAGATGTCTAATAAACTACCATTTAGTCCCTTCCTTATTTAAGGAAGGGATTAGAGGTGGTTATATCAGGACTTACGCATTGACAAATTAAACTTCCCTAATCTCTCAGCAACCAATAAAAAACTATTGCACTTCTATCTCAATCCGTCGATTTTTGGATGGAGTTGACCAATCCGCTAAAGGTTTATTATAACTATGGCCTACAGTTTTAAGTTTATCTCTCTTAATCCCACGTCGCATTAAAGCCTTACCAATTTTTTCTGCTCTAACTTGTGATAATTTTAAGTTCATTTTATCACTCTCGGCCAAATCACTAACTACAAATTTCTGTACATCACTATGTCCATGGATAATAATTTTAGTAAGATTAGCTTTGCGTAAAGCTGCGGCAATTTCATCAAGCTGTTTAGTACTTTTGGCAGGAATATCTGATTTACCAATGTGAAAAATAAAATTTAAAAAGGTATGGATAGATTCTACTTTACCAGTTAAACCACAATCGATAATTGATTCATTAATAACTTGACGACGTTTATTATCAAATAATACCAATAAACCTTCTTTATCAATAATTTCATTTTCACTCGTAAATGAATAGAGCTTTTTCTCCAATAAAGTTTGAACTCTTGCTTTGGAACCAGCTTCATGTTTGCAAGCCTGTAAATGAGCTTCTAAACTGAGAGAAAAACGTCTTTGCTTATAATAAGATTCTCCTAAACCATACCACGCTTTATAATAGGTTTTATCATAACTAAGTGCTTGTTTATAATGCTTAATTGCCTCAGAAGGTTGTTCACTTACAATAGCTGCTAATTTAGTATGAACGTCTGGTCGATCTGGACATAATTGTACCGCTTTTGCCAATAAAATTTTACGTTGCGAATCTTGCCATTGTAATGAATAAGCTTGGAAGATTAAATCATTAGCTGTATTACAATCTTGTGAATCTTCTACTTCTGATGCTACTATTTCTGATAATTCACAGTCAATAATCATCTGATTTATACTTTGTTGGCGTTGTTTATCATATAATACTTGCAATCCTTCATAATCATCTAAGACCTCTTCATTTTTGGTAAAAGTATAACTTCTTTCATTTAATAAAGCCATAACTCTAGCTTTAGAAATTTCATTGTGTTGACAAGCATGCAAATGAGCTTCTAAACTGAGTGGAACTCGTTTTTGTTTATAATATACTTCACCTAAACCATACCAAGCTTTATAAAAATTGTTGTTATATCTGAGTGCTAACTTATAATAGCTAATAGCTTCTAAATTACGACCTTGTTGAGCAAAAATATTGGCTAAAGTAGTATGAGCATCTGGATTATCTGGACAAAGTTGTAATGATTCAGTGAGTAAAAGCTTGCGTTGAGAAAGATTATCAGCTTCTAAAGCATAAGCTCGAAACATTAAATCTGTAGCTAAATCACAATCCTTAGCTATAACAGGTTGATAAATACTAATGATAATTAATAAAGTGAAACTAAGTTGACGAAACATATGTTGGATTGGCATAATATTCAAAATTAATGGATTTATATTTTATTATACTCGACTATCAAGTTTTTTTGTAGAGACAAGGCATGCCTTGTCTCTACGTCAAATGGTTTGTTCCCGTTGAATACCAAGCTACTTGTAGTTTGTTAAAAAAACTTGATAGTTGAGTTATAAACATATTGTAGTTTTAATCTATCTAATAGGAAAGTTTTTGCATATTATTTTATCAAAAAAAATGCTAATATAAACACAACAAAAACCATAAGGCAAGATATGTCTATATATTTTAAAGTAGTAATATATTTTAGTTTAATTATTATAATAAATGGCTGTGAACCACAAATTCAAACAGTTCAGCCACAGACTGCACCAGTGCAACCAAAGCAAGTCGATTATTTACGATTACCTCTAAGAAGTTCGGTCAAAACTATTGATCCAGGTCTTATCTCTACTAAACCTAGCATTGAATTAGTTGAACAGTTATTTTTAGGTTTAACCAGTTTTGACCCAGAAACTTATGAAATAATAGCAGAATTCGCCCAAGATTGGCAAATTTATGATGAAGGTACACTATATATCTTTTATTTACGCCAGGATGTTAAATGGACTAATGGTGATCCAGTAACTGCTAACGATGTGGTCTGGACAATTAGACGCAATATTATTCCTAAAACTAACTCACCATATGCTCATACCCTATATATACTCCAGAATGCCAAAGCTATTCATCAGGGCAAAATAACAGATATTAGAGAACTTGGAGTAAGAGCAATTGATGATTATACCTTAGAATTTAAACTTGAACATGCAGCTAGTTATTTTCCAGCTTTAACCAGCCTTTGGACTTATCGGCCATTACCACGCAAAATTGTTAAAAAATATGGTAAAGATTGGACAAAACCAGATAATATCCAAACTAATGGTTCTTATATGCTAACTGAATGGGATAAAGGTAATAAATTGGTTTTAAACAAAAATCCAGATTATTATCAAGCTGATAAAGTCCAAATTCCAAAAATTCAATATAATATTGTTCTAAAAAATGATTTAGCATTAGCCATGTATGAGCAAGATGAACTTGATATTATAGGTGGAAAAACCTATTTACAAATCCCCCCACGAAAAATATCTCAAATCAAATCTGATCCAATTTTGCGTAAAGACCGATATGTTAGTCCTGATTTATGTACAGAATGGTATGGTTTTAATATGCAACGCTCCCCAATGGATAATATATTAGTTAGAAAAGCCATTGCAGCAGCGATTGATAAAAAAACTTTGCTTAATGTTACTAATAAAAGAGAACATATTCCAACTACTACTTTTACTCGTTCACCAGTATTTGGTGCAGTCGATCCTAATGAAGAAATAGGCATTGTATTTAATCCAAAACGAGCCAAGGCTTGGTTAGCAGAAGCTGGTTATCCAGATGGAAAAGACTTCCCAGAAGTAGTTTTAATGTATAACGATACTGCAAACAATAAAAAACAAGTTACAGCAGTAAAAACTATTTTAAAACATAGTCTTAATATCAATATTGAAATACATAAATTTGACTTTGCTACTTACGCTAATACATTGGCTCAAACTACTAAACCACATATGTTTCGTATGAGTTGGTGTGCTGCTGATTATCCAGATGCTCATAATTGGTTATATACTCTTTTTCATCCAGATAAAGGGATTAATTGGGTTGGTTGGAATAATCGTGAATTTGCTGATTTGGTAGAACAAGCTAGTCGAATATCTGATCCAGTAGAACGTAAAGACTTATATCGTCGAGCTGAACAGATTTTAACTGAATTTGAAGTAGCGATAGTGCCATTATATTTTTTAAATACACAATTTCTAGTCAAACCTTGGGTAAAAAATTGGTATCCAATGGCATTTGGTGGCCAACATATTCGTGATTGGGTTTTAGAAAAAAATTAATATTACAAATAGGAATTTAAATGAGTAAGGACACTTCCAAGATTATAACAACTGAAGAAACAGATAAACCAGTGGAAGAAATTAGCACTGTTGAAAAAACTATTCCGATTAAACCTAAGAAAAAATTTAGACTTATATTTTGGAGTCTTAGTATTGTCTTGGTTTTAGCAATATCAGCAATTATAATTTGGCAAAATAATTGGTTATCAAAAGATTTATTTATCAGTAGTTCCCAAGATAGTAAACCGTTATACATCGCAATTTCCGGCCCAATGACTGGCAAAGGTGAAGTCAATGGGCAAGCAATGATACAAGGTGTACAACTATATTTAGATCAGGTAAATAAACAAGGTGGAATTAATGGCAGACCATTAAAATTGCTTACCTTTGATGATCAAAATCAGCCACAGATTGCCCAGCAACAAGCAGTAGAAATTGCTCAAAATAGTGAAGCTCTTGCTGTTATCGGACATTATTCCAGTTCCACCTCAATGGCAGCAGCTCCTACTTATAAACAATATGGTATTCCAGCCATTTCTGGTTCTGCAACAGCTAACAAACTTACTTATAATAATGATTGGTATTTTCGTACCATTTTTAACAATAATGAACAAGGAGCATTGTTAGCCAATTATGTACATAGAGTTCTTAATTACGATGAAGCTTATATTTTATCCGATGATGATGCGTATGGTGCTTCCTTAGCCAAATCTTTTAGTCACAATGCTAAAACTATTGGCTTAGAAATTAAACAACAATGGAATTTTGACTCAGAAAATACTTTTAATGGTAGTCTTACCAAAATGATCCAACAGTTGAGCAGATTTCCCAATACAAAACATTTGTTATTTCTGGCTACACATTCAACTGAAGCAGTAAAAACTGTGGTTGCATTAAAGCAGTTAGAAAACATACAAGTTCAAATTGTCGGAGCTGATGCTGTTGCTAGTTCTAATTTCCTCAAAAAATTACAACAATATCCACAAGAACAAATTAAACCTGGTTATTACAGTGATGGTATTTATACTGCATTCCCATTATTATTTGATATTGCTGGAGAACTTGCCCAAAATTTTCGCTATGCTTTTTTCCAAAAATATCAAACTAAACCAACGGCAACCTCAGCTTTATACTATGATGCTACTTTAGTTGCTGTAGATGCAATTCGGAAAATGTTAAAGCAAAATCAAGCGACTACAATAGCCGAACAACGTTTGCAAGTTCAGAAAAATTTATGGCAACTAGCTAAAATTGAAAATGCGATAGATGGTATTACTGGTTCTCTATATTTTGATGAAAATGGTGATGCGATTAAACCAATACCAGTAGGTGTCTACAAATATGGCAAAGCCGTCGCAGCTATGTATCAATACCAACCTTTGCAAAGCATTGATAATATAGATAATTTGTTAGAAGAAATGTTAGCTAATAGAATCGTAGAAATTAATGATAAATTTGTAAGTTTGGCTCAAGTTGTTTATGTTGGAATCGATTTTGGAGATATAAATGAGCTTAATACTAGTGATTCTACCTTTACTGCTGATTTTTACCTATGGTTTCGGTTTAAAGGTGAATTTGATGATAGCAATATTGAATTAGTCAATTTATTTAAACCACAACTCCATCCATTGGAAGAACCAATCTCAGTATGGCATTCTTCAGTAGAGCCAGGAATTAGCACCAAAACTTATCGCCTAAAAACCCAATTTAAATTAGATTTAGATTTACGGAAATTTCCTTTGGATAAACAAGTATTGCCGATTTATCTACGCCACAAAAAACTAACCAAAAATAATCGGTACCAAGGCGT
>JASFYV010000306.1:0-8311 GCA_045046925.1 Candidatus Marithrix sp.
TCTTTATAAACTATAATCAAATAACTTTTACCGCATCCTAAATATATAAATGCTATTTAACCTAACTAAAATTTATACCATCCAAACTTTAGCTAATTTGTAAATTCTTGAGCTAGATCAGATATTCCTATTAGGATATTCTAATATAATAAAGAAAACCTAGTTATAAACCAAATAAGAAATTATGGAACAAAAAACATTAGAAGCTGCAATTATTAAGGGAAGAAATAGTTTATCTTCGGATAAATTAGATATGTCATTTGGTGAATTGATAAGTATGTATACAAATAATGAACTAGTTATAGCACCCGATTTCCAAAGACTTTTTCGCTGGAATCTTCATCAAAGAACTAGATTTATAGAGTCATTGCTTTTAGGCATACCAATTCCATCAATATTTGTCGCTGAAGATAATGATGGTTGTTGGGAAATTGTTGATGGTCTGCAACGAATTTCAACAGTATTATCTTTTTTTGGCTTACTAAAAAATGACAAAGATTATAAAAATAGATGGATTTTAGAAGAAGGAGATATAGTAAAAGAACTCAAAGGTCTTAATATATCAAAATTACCATTAAAATTTAAAATAAATATAAAAAGATCATCATGCCGTATGGAGGTAATTAAATGGAACAGTAATTATGATATGAGATTTGAACTATTCAATCGTTTAAATACTGGTGGAACTAATTTAACTGACCAAGAAATAAGAAATTGTATTTTTAGAGGAATTTCAGTTGAATTTACAAATACAATTAAAAAACTTGCTGCAAGTAAAGAATTTATTGATTTAATCCAACCAACTCCAAAACAGAAGGAAGAGCTTTATTTAGATGAGTTAGTTCTTAGGTTTTTTTCTCTCTTTGATAATCATGATAATATTTTTAAAAATTTATCTGAACATATGACTGACTACATGAGAGAAGCAACTGAAGGTAAAAAGTTGTATCAATATAAAATAGAAAAATTTAAGCAAACATTGTCATTGGTCGGACATATTGGACGGAAATCTATTTTAGGCAGAAATGGTCAGTTATCCACTAGTCTTTATGAAAGCGTGTTCAATGGTATAGCAGCTAACTTAGAATACTATAAAAATTCAACAGATAAAATCCTAGAAAATAAAATTTCACTTATAAAAGAGGATGAAGAATTTAAAAAAGCATCTGGTTCAGGCTCTAGTTTTAAAGGACGTACCAAAAAACGTATCATAAGAGTACTTGAAATTTTTTCTGAATATGAGTAATTTAGAGGAAATGCTTGATAACAGTTTCTCTCAACTTCAAGATAAGATTTATCAAGCTAAAACAATTCATATGCGATATTCTATGCTCGAAAAACATAAAATATTTTTAACTCGACAAGCAGTTCTTTCCATATATGCAGCATGGGAAGGTTTTTTAAAAGAATGTTTGTTGCTTTATCTGCAAGAATTAAATACTCTTAAGCTTAAATATAATGATCTTAGTGATACATATTTAGCTTACCAAACTGATAATATTTGTAAATTTAAAAATAACACAATCCACCATAAAACTATTAAAAAAATATCAAAAAACTTATTTAATATGTATAAACAAATAGTGACTTTTGATACCAAAATTAATACTGAATCAAATGCAAATTTAAAACTTACCAACACATTATTATCGAAGTTATCATTACAAAATTTAGAAAAATCAAAATATGAAGCTGGCTTAAATAAGCTATTATTCTTCAGAAATTCTGTAGCACATGGGGATAGTGAGAATATTACAATTGAACAAGAAGATTTAAATAAATTCTCAACTACCATACAAGATATTGCATTTGATCTAATCATCTCAATTTTAGATGGTTATGACAGACAAGTATATATTAATAATATATAGTATTTTCAACTAAATGCTTGATATATTTTTGAAGTTAATTAAGCATTCATAATTAAGAATTATTACCAAACCAATCAGACAGGATTAATTAGCCATAGATGGATATTACTGCAGTCCAAACCTTAATCAAACCTGATATGCAGGCTGTTAACGCATTGATTCATGAAAGTTTATATTCTGATGTTGTGTTAGTAAATCAGATTAGTAAGTATATTGTCGATAGTGGCGGAAAACGTTTGCGTCCCATATTATTGTTGTTGAGTGCAAATGCTTTCAATTGTCAAAACCAACATCATATTACCTTGGCAGCTGTAGTAGAATTTATCCATACAGCAACTTTACTACACGATGATGTGGTGGACGGTTCAGAATTGCGGCGTGGTCAAGAAACTGCCAACAATATTTGGGGTAATGAACCCAGTATATTAGTAGGAGATTTTTTATACTCACGTTCTTTTCAAATGATGGTTGGGGTAAAAGATATGCATGTGATGGAAATCCTATCTGATGCCACTAATGTGATTGCTGAAGGAGAAGTCCTACAATTATTAAACTGTCATGAACCAGATACTACTGAAGCTGATTATTTAAACGTGATCCGCTCTAAAACTGCCAAATTATTTGAAGCTGCTGCTCAATTAGGAACAGTTATTAGTAATAAACCAGAATATGAACAAACTATGGCAACTTATGGCATGCATTTAGGAACAGCATTTCAACTAATTGACGATGTACTAGATTACAGTGCAACCTCAGCTGAAATGGGCAAAAATGTTGGTGACGATCTAGCCGAAGGTAAACCTACCTTACCATTAATTTATGCTTTAAAACATGCTAATCCATCCCAAGCACAAATATTGCGAGAGGCTATTATCAAAGGTGGTAAGGATATAATTGATGATGTGATAGCAGCTATCAAATCTACCAAAGCTATAGAATATACTGCTAAAGTGGCCAAACATGAAGCAGATTTAGCAATAGATGCTTTAGCTGATTTACCGAAATCTCCTTATACTGAAGCATTACATACTTTAGCAAAATTTTCAGTAGAACGGAGCTATTAGAACTTAATTACTGTCTTAATTTGTTCACCAGTAAAACCTTTAGCTTGTAAAAAACGGATTTGTTTAGCTAATTCTTGTTTATTTTTAGGTAAAGTTGAACCAAAACGTTTTTTATATGCTTGTTGGATATTAGTTAACCAAAAATCATCATTACTATTTATTAATTCAGTAACTAATTCACTTGCTATTCCACGTTGTTGTAATTCTTGCCGAATTCGGACTGGACCAAAACCTTTATTGACTCTGGAACGTATATAACTTTCTGCAAATCTTGCATCTGATAATAATTTATCAATCTGCAATTTAGCTAATACTTCATCCACAACATCTACTAGAAAGCCTTTAAGAATTAGTTTATTTTTTAGTTCTAAATTAGAATGCTCTCGTCTAGCTAAGTAATTCATAGCAGTATAACGAGTTTGTTTATGTGAATTTGGATCAATCATATTTGAATTTAATTAAGAATTATACCAAAATTTTACCAACTGAAAACATTTAAATGTCTTTAAAACCTTTAACGATTACTTACCAACAACGAGTGGAGAATGCTTTAGATAAATGGCTTCCTGCCACTAATATTAATCCAGCCAAATTACATAAAGCAATGCGTTATGCTGTATATAATGGTGGTAAACGAATTCGGCCAATATTGGTATATCTAACTGGTACAGCGTTAAACGTTCAACTGGATAAATTAGATATTCCAGCTTGTGCAATTGAACTAATTCATGCTTATTCTCTAGTGCATGATGATCTACCAGCTATGGATGACGATGATTTGCGACGTGGCAAGCCAACTTGTCATAAAAAATTCGATGAAGCTACTGCTATTTTAGTTGGTGATGCTCTGCAAACTTTGGCATTTTATGCTCTAAGTCATACTAAAAATACAGCTATGTTTAAAACTTTGGCCAGTGGTTCATTAGGTATGGTTATTGGGCAAGCTATCGATATAGATGCAACCGGACAAGCTTTAAATATAACCCAATTAGAAAATTTACATAATAATAAAACTGGAGCTATAATCCGAGCTAGTGTCAAATTGGGAGCTTTATCTTGTGAAAACGTTGACCCAGAAGTTATAGATAAATTAGATAATTACGCACGCTGTATTGGACTAGCTTTCCAAATTCAAGATGATATTTTGGATGTGGAAGCAACTACTGAAATACTAGGTAAAGCTCAAGGTTCAGACATTGCAAATGATAAAGTTACTTATCCATCTTTATTAGGCATGGATGCTTCCAAACAAATGGCCAAAGATTTGGTAGTAGAAGCCATTGATAATTTGACTAATTTAGGAAAACAAGCAGAACCATTACGATGGATGGCAGATTATATTATAACTCGGCATTATTAATTTGGATAGGTTGGGCAATTTTTACTTTTAAACCGTCCATAGCATTAGGCAATTGGGTTATTATAATTTGTTCGCCATATTGCAATTTAGGACTACGAACTAGAATTTTTGTTGTTCCATCAGTTATTTGTTCACCAATTCTTTCTATTTTTAAACCCTGCATACGCCCATCAACCAGCTTATAAATACGATTCATTCCATAAACTGCTTCATAAGGTAGAGCAATTATATTAGTTTGTTTTGGTAAACTTAAAGATAAAGTTAAGAATTGGCCTAAACGTAAATTTGCTGTTTGACTAAGTTTAAACAAACCATCAATCCCACCACTATTTTGATTAATTTGACCGGAAATTCTGTCCAGAGTCAAAGTCAAAGATTTAGAATTTAATTTTGCAGTTGCTGATAGATTAGTCGAGTTCATCACTATATCTTGATAACGAGTTGGAATTTGAGTTCTAACTTCCAATACAGAATTATCATACATGGATAATAGCATATCGCCACTGCGCACTCTATCTCCAATTGCAACATTAACTTTAATAATTATTCCAGTAAATGGTGCGGTTATTTTAGTACGAGATAATTCTAATTTTGCAATATCTTGTGATGCTTTGGCTTTAATTTGTTTAGCTTGTAATTGGTTTAATCGAGCCTTATGATTTTCTATCTCTAATTTACGTTGGATAATAGTTAACATTTGGCGTTCTACTAACTGTTGAGATTCATCTAAAGTAGCTTGAGAACTAGCTTTTTGTCTGGTTAATTTTCGTAATCGTTCTAAAGATTTTTTAGCCAGTTTTAATAGAGATTCTTCATGAATGATAATAGCTAAATTATTAGCATGACGTTGTTTTTCTAGGGTAATTTGTGCAGAAATATCTTTAACGTCAGCATCCTGTTGCTTGAGTTTTAAAATACTATCAGCATCTTCTAAATGGATCAACATATCACCTTGATTAACTTTTTCTCCTTCTAATACTTTAACTTGTAAAACTTGACTGTTTAAATTAGGAGTACGCAAAGTGGAAGTTTTAGGAGATTCAACTCTGCCGTATAAAGTTACTATTGGTGATAATGTTTCAAGGATAACTGGCGTAGTTGCCACAATCCAAGTTGGTTCGGTAATTTCAATTGCTACAGTTTTAGATTTAGTTTTAAGCATATATCTAAATCCAAAAATACCAATTGCTAAGATTAATATCGGTAAAATAATTTTTTTCATTAAGGTTGTCTATATCACTAGGTTATTTTTGTTTTAAAGCTAATAATGTTTAATTGTCATATTTAAATTAGTTTAACTTTGGTGGATTTACGTTCCTATCCATTCTACCATCGCAATTATTCACCTTTTCCCATTCTGGCATTAATCCCCAATAGCCCATTTTTTCTATTTTCTCTTTGGCTAGACCTGTCAGGTTTCCAAAACCTGACAGGTCTTGGTTGTGGAAAGCTATTCTGGCATCAATAAGGTATAGTTCTGGGTCTCGGAGATGATAACCAGTTAGGTTAATTAAAGTTTTTATTGGTTTGGTGTCAAAAGTTTTGCCTTGGTCGAGATTGATGTTGGCTTGGAGGAGCATGGCATCGACTTGATAGAGTTTCATGCCACAACGGTTGATTATGTCTTGGGCTTCGTCAAGGTCTTGTTGGCTCTGTTTGAAGTTTTGTTGTTGGCGGTGGAATTTAGCACAGGCTAATAGGACTTCTGGCATATAATCAACTCTACCTGCTTTACGCATTGCCTGTACAGCTTTATCAAATGGTTGGGAAGTTGAGGAAGTTTGGCTACGGGCGATGGTTAAATAGTCGAAAGCAATAACCATTAACCAGTTATTTCTAATGGAAATTTCCAAAGAATACTGTCCTCGTTCTTGAATTTCATCCAATGGTGTAGCCAAGTCTAACAACAAAGCAAAATATTGAAAACCCCATAATGAATACAAACGAGGATATTTAGGGTAACATTCAGCTTGTATTTTTTCAGTTGCTATAAACTGTTCTCTTGCCTCTCTTAAATCACCCATCCGATGTAACGTGGTGGCTAGTTTGCTACGACTAGTCATTTGTCGAATTAAATCATCAGTTAAAGCTGCATATTCAATCCCTTGTTGAGCAGCTTGGTTGGCATTTTGAAGTTGTCCGATGGGTAAATATAAATCAACCAAATTTCCAACATCTATAGCAGAATTTGACCATTTTTTTAATTTTTCATAAATCTTTATATCTGCCACCCTCGGTACAGCTGCTTCTTCCAGCCGTCCTAGCGACATCAAACAAAAAGATGCTTCTGATAACAACCAAGCCTGATTAGCTTCAGACAAATCGCTGGTTACCGGTTTATCCCAATCAGTCGGGAAAAAAGCTGCCAATGCTTGTAAGTCTTGAATATAAGAACCAAGTTTAAATCGACTATAAAATTCATTACTTCGCAAAATACGTTCAAAATACACATCTTCCAAAGCTTTCTGATATTCCCCTGCCAAACACCCATGCACCACTGCCCGATAAAGTGGCTCCAACTCCTCCAAAGTATCCGGTCGTTTTTTATTCGGAACCGCTTGATAATACTCAAATAACACCAACTGAGCTTGCTTATACAATTTAGAATATTTTTCCCGCAATGCCTTAGCAAAATAAGACCGAATCAACGGATGCGTATCCCACTCCCATCGATCTCCCTCATATTTTAACAACAAACCAGCCTGCTCCAAACGTTTCTCAACTACCCGAAATTCCGTAGTATCAAGATTAGCCAATGGCCGTGCCAACTCAGCCTTTTGCAACAAAATATTTTTCTCTGCTAAACCCATCGGTCGGTCAAACAAACCCAACAATTGCAACAAAGCTCTTTCCGGAATCTCTCCAAACCAATTCTGATAAATCCGCTTAAAAAAATTCCTATCTAACCAATACACCTCATCATAATAACGCACCACTCGCAACGCATGACCACCCTCCTTAGCCTCCTCAAACAAATCCGGCAATTGATCCCGCTTCTCAATCCGACCCTCAAACCGTTCCCGCAATAATTTCCCCAACAATACCAAAGCCAACGCATGACCGCTCATATCCCGACTAGCCGCTTCCAAACCAGCCAAACCACCAGTACAACCAAGATTTTGCAACAGTTTCGCCCCATCCGCAATAGCCAAAGTCTGCAAGTCCATCGGCAAATAACCATCAAAATGCTCCAAATCCACCACTGGCTGCCGAGAAGAAATCAATACCAGATTTCGTTCTCCACCCAAACCATAATATCGCACACAACGTAACAATTCTTTAATCGCTACATCAGCCAATTCACCATCCATAATATGAGCTGGATGCTGCAATGGTTCCAAACCATCCAAAATCAATAGCGACCTTTTATCCCGTAAACATTCTGCTAACGCCCTTGCTTTCTCAATTTCATCACTGGGCAACTTCCCATCAAACCCAAAAAATGGCAAAGCCTCCTGAAAAAACGGAGCCGAAGAATTAGCCGTCTGATGCGAACCCTGACTATAAAATGACCAGCCAAACACCAACTCCGCCCCACCATAATTTGGCTGTATCTTCTGCAACCAATTCCAAGTCAACGCAGACTTCCCAACTCCACCACCAGCGATAATAGCAACAATCTTTGTCTTTTCTTCCTCAAATGCAGCTGTTATTTTTGCAAGTTCCTCTTGCCTACCAACCAAAGCGGCAGTTGGTTCTGGAATACGGTTGATGTCGATTTTATCCTTATATACTTTATTTTGTTTAAATTGAGACAACGCCTTATAAAGAAAAAATATTCCAATAACTACCAAAATAACAACAAATACCTTTGGTATCATTTCTAAACCAAGTAAACCAATTATTATTCCTAACGTACCAATAATACTATTTATAGTAATATGTAATTTATCTGTTTTATCCATTGTTAATCTCCTTTAATTATTGGTAGTCCTGAATAAAGTAGTGATGACTCCAAAAAACCTGTTAGGTATTAAAGACCTGATAAGTTTACCACTACTTTATGCAGGACTACC
>JASFYV010000307.1:0-11641 GCA_045046925.1 Candidatus Marithrix sp.
AATTTTCATGGTGGTTGTGTTTTCTTTCAGATTGTTTTTGGATTATTCAATCACTACCACCTGTTTATCTTTTTCCTAATTTTTCTATCAGTTTGTGGCTAAGGTATTATTAAGCAATATCAAATACGGTTAAATTTTTAGTATTTTAAATGACAGATTTTGATTCCTAAGCATAAAACTGGAAATTACAGTTAATTGTGATAGTGTCATAATAATTATAATCAAACAAAATCAAAATGCAAGGTTAGGTAATTTGTATCTAATCTACTTTTAGATAGGATATTGAGGATAATAAAATTGTCATAACAAATTTATTATTTGTAAGCTGGATATTGGTTAAATATCATTTTAATATTTTATATACTGTAATCAAAATGATATTACACTTGTTTTAGTGTAATATTATTTAACTGAATATTACATAAAGATAAGATTGCTGAAAAAAATTCAGCGATTACAAAATAAATTGCTAACCATTTATGTAATAACAGTTATTTAAAAAATATACTCTTTACAAGATTGGTAATTATTTTAACTTATTTATAGCATTTCCTAATTGAATAGATTACAATGATACTAAATAAGTAATTGATTTTTGAATTTAATTAAGAATTACTATTATAGTTTTATTCTTGTTCTTCAGTCTGTTCTTCGTTTCCTTCATCTTCTTCAGCTTTATCACCACGAGCTAAATGTATAGATACAACAGGCAAGTCATGCTTATCACCCTTATTAGTTACAACAGCTAATTCAACTCCTTCAGGAAATATTAAATCTGACATATGTACAATCTGATTAAGCTCAATTTTAGCAATATCAACTTCTATAAATTCTGGTAAATCTTTAGGTAAACAACGAATATCAAGGTCAGATTTTTGACGAGCGATAACTCCACCACCTTGTTTGACACCAAGACATTCTTCTTCATTCATAAAATGCAATGGCACTTTCATATGAACTTTTTCATTCTCGTTCACTCTTTGTAAGTCCATGTGTAAAATAACTGACTTATAAGGATGACGCTGTAAGTCTTTTAATACTACTTTTTCTGGCTGATTATCTATATTAACGGTTAGAATATGTGAATAAAAAGCTTCATTTTCTAAATGTTTTAACAATTCATTATGAGATACTGTTAAAGGTATTGGTTTTTTGCCTCCACCATAAATAATTGCTGTAGTATTACCGGTACGACGTAGGCGGCGGCTCGCACCTTTACCCATATCAGTACGTTTTTGTGCATTAATTTCAAAATTTTCCATTTTTTATAATCTTAATTTTAAGTTGAAAATATTAGCTTCCGCGACCAGAGGCTAATCCATAAATAAAGAACTAACTGATTCTTCTTCACTGATACGACGCATAATCTCAGCTAACATTTCTGCAATACTTAGTTGGCGAATGTTATGACATGCTGCGGCATTTGCTACAAGTGGAATAGTATTTGTAACAACTAATTCATCTAACAGTGAATTTTCAATATTACTCACTGCTTTACCAGATAATACTGGATGGGTACAATAAGCCACTACTTTAGTAGCTCCATGTTTTTTTAATGCTCCAGCAGCTTCACATAAAGTTCCAGCTGTATCAACCATATCATCGATAATAACACAAGTACGATTTTCCACTTCACCAATGATGTTCATTACTATAGATTCATTTGGACGTGGTCGACGTTTATCAATAATGGCTAGATCAGCATCATCTAATTGTTTAGCTAAAGCTCTAGCTCTAACTACCCCTCCAACATCTGGTGATACTACCATTAAGTTAGGGTATTGAAGTCGCCAAATATCACTGACTAGAATTGGTGAGGCATAAACATTATCAACTGGAAAATCGAAAAAACCTTGAATTTGTTCGGCATGTAAATCAACAGTTAATACTCGGTCAGTACCAACGCTAGCAAGCATATTAGCAACTACTTTAGCACTAATAGGAACTCTAGCAGAACGGGTACGACGATCTTGACGTGAATAACCAAAATAAGGAATTACAGTTGTGACTCGACTAGCTGAAGCACGTCGGACTGCATCAACAAAAACCAATAATTCCATCAGATTGTCATTGGTAGGGGCACAAGTTGGTTGGATAATAAAAACATCTTTGCCTCGAACATTTTCATGCAGTTCTACCATAGTTTCGCCATCACTAAAACGGTTAACTACAGCTTTTCCCAAAGGTAAATTCAGATGTTTAGCTACTGAGTTGGCTAAAGTAGGATTGGCATTGCCAGTAAAGACCATCATGCGGTTAGCAGACACAGCAAGGACTCCCGCGAGTTAAGTTGATGAATTTAGAATTGGCTGGGGTACCAGGATTCGAACCTGGGATCATGGGATCAAAACCCAGTGCCTTACCGCTTGGCTATACCCCAATTATTAGAGAAGATTGGAAATTATAAGGTTGTTTTCATACTTTATAAATGGGCTGGAGAAATATTTTTTCCTTGAGTAACAAAACCATACCATTTATTTGGTAATTGCTTAAGTATTAAATTAGCTTGAGTATAATTATTAAACTTAGCAAACAAACAAGCTCCTGTCCCAGTCAATCTAGCTGAACTATATTGATTTAACCAGTTAATAGCTTCATTTACTTGTGGATAATACTTACACACCACTTTCTCAAATGTGTTAATACTTTTACCGTCTATGAAATCCCGAATTATAATAGGAAAAGAATCTCTTGTCAAGTTTTTAGCATTAAAAATTTCAGCAGTTGATATATTACAACCTGGATGGATCACTAAATACCAAGGTTCTGCTAAATCTATTGGTGTTAAAAGTTCTCCTATTCCTTCAGCCCACGCAGTATGACCATAAATAAAAACTGGTATATCTGCTCCTAATTCTAACCCTAATTTAGCTAAAATATCAAGTGATAAATTTAATTTCCATAGCTGATTTAAAGCTAATAAAGCAGTTGCAGCATCAGAACTACCTCCCCCTAATCCTCCACCTACTGGAATTTTTTTTTCGACTTTTATATCAGCACCTAATGGTGTATTACTATATTTTTTAAGTAAACGAGCTGCTTTTAAGGTTAAATCTTGTTCTGGATTTAAATTGGTTAATGTCGATATACAAAATAATTGGCCATCTAATCTCAGCTTAAAATTTAAAATATCACTATAATCAAGAAGCTGAAAAATAGTTTGTAAATTATGATAACCATCTTTTCGACGAGATGTAATATGTAAAAATAGATTTAATTTAGCAGGAGCTGGCCAACAACTGGTAGGAACCATAGTCATTTTAATAAAAGTTTCTTAGCTATTCATCTCACGTAAATATACTGGATTAATATTTTCAGCAGCAACTACTTGTCCTTGTTTAAATGCGTCTAACGCTAGTGGAATCATTGCATTAGCTTGAGGATATTTATCTATCTGATAATCTTGTAATAATGTTTTTAGTTTATTTTGTAATATTTCTGCATAAATCCAACCACTACCAGTTCCACACCATCTTTCAGTTGTTGGTAGATCAATGGCATCTGGTTTCGCTATTTTATCTGCAATCTGACATTGCATAATTCCTTGTGCATTTAGGCTATAATATCCGTAGTAAACTTCTTCCATTCTAGCATCAATAATAGATAAAATCTGCTGTTCTCCAGTTTCGATGTAAGCAGCTTGAGCTAAAGTAGCTAAAGAGGATATTGGAGCAATTGGTATATCGGCGGCAAATGCTATACCTTGTGCTACTCCACAAGCAATGCGCAGTCCAGTAAAACTTCCTGGGCCTTTTCCAACAGCGATACCTTCTAGTTGATTTGGCTTTATATCAGCTTCAGCGAGTAACTCGTCTGCCATAGGTAGGATTAGTTTAGTATGTTGTCGTGGGGCAAATTGGCTACGAAATTGAGTTTCACCATCTATATATAAAGCACAGGAACATACTTCAGTGGAAGTGTCAATTGCTAGTAATTTCATTAAAATTAATTTAAGTATTTTCAGACAAATATTTATCAATATTAATTTTTAGTTGTTCGATTGCAGAAGTTTTTAAAATAAATGCTACATAACCATCTATATCTTCATGCTGTAAACTAAATTTAATCTGTATAAACAATATGACATTATCAAATTCATTATTAAATATTTTTTCGGCCATACCTTTTATAAAGACTGGTATCTCAGTAATTAAATCTTTAGATAAAACATTGCTACAAGTTGCAAGACACGTATTTAGTATAATATTACCAATTTCTTTCATAGCATCTGTCTCTAACTCTAATAATTCGGCAGCAGATACTTGGTTCTTCATTAAAATATTAACTAATCTCATCCCTTTATTTTGAGCGAATATTAATAAAGCATCGCCATAAAAAGCTCCTTGAAAAGATTGTTTAATTGCAACTATATCTTTGGATAAAGCATCAAAATATCCAACCACTTGTTGTTTATATAAAAATTCAAGACTAGGTACTGATAATTTAATTTCTTCATTAACCATTTCACTTAAGGCACTAGCAGCACATCCCATCCCAATATTCAATAATTCAACAATAGCATCATACTGTAATTCGGATAATTGAATGTTATCATCCATAAATAAAACTCAGGATTTTTTCTTCAGTAATCGGTTTTGGAATGAAACTAATTCCTAAATCTTTGGCTTTTTGCCGAATCATATCTTGAATATTAGCAGTCAGTAAGCCTATTTTAATATCAGGAAAATGTTGTAGCAACTCTTTAGCTAACATTAACCCATCCATACCTGGCATGTTTAGATCTAAAATTGCAATAGTTACAGTAACATCTTTAATTTTTGTTAAAGCTTCTTCTCCAGTATTAGCTTCTATAATCTTTAATTTTTTATCAGCATGATCAATGATAGCACGCACTAGCATCCTAGAAACCCGGCTATCATCAACAACTAGTATAGTTTGGGATGTCATATTTGTTTCCAAGCAGTTAATATATTATATTGTAACATTAAACCTAATTATTTGCTACACTATCAAACAATGGCTAATTTAGTTTTAGAATTAAAAAATGTATTAAAACACCGTGAACAAGGTGGGGCAACTTTTGAACTTTATACAGAGGAGTTAAAGTTATATAAAGGTCAGTTTGTCGCTGTTGTCGGTGAAAGTGGTTGTGGTAAAAGTACTTTATTAGATATACTTGCCTTAGTTTCCAAACCTAATTCTTGTGAACAATTTACTTATTATGACTCGAAAATAATTGATATTAAATGGTTATGGGAAAAAAAACAAGAAGAAACTCTAGCAATGTTACGTCGATTACATTTTGGTTATGTATTACAAACTGGTGGTTTATTACCATTTTTAACTGTATTACAAAATTTACAATTGGTATCAGAAATTAATGGATTTCGTGATTCTAAGCTTAAAGAATTAGCTGAACGACTTGATATAAGTGGAATATTGGATAAAAAACCACAATACTTATCTGGTGGTCAGCGTCAACGAGTAGCAATTTTACGAGCAATAAGCCATCATCCACAAATTATACTTGCTGACGAACCTACAGCAGCAGTTGATGAAACTAGAGCATTGAGTATTATTCAAGAGTTTCATAATATAGCTAAAGAAAACGGCACGATTATTGTTATGGTTACTCATAATCATAATTTAGTTGCTCCTTTTGCAGATGTAACTTATAGTTTTGATGTTTCCGATGTATCCGATACCTTAACTCAATCGTATTTGTTAAAAAAGTGAAATTACCTATAATAATTCGGCTTGCTATCTTAGATTTATGGCATGAATGGATTTTAACTCTGTGCATGGTGTTAGCAATAGGATCTATATTGACTCCATTATTAGTTCTATTAGGCTTGAAATATGGTACGATTCAAACCATGCACGAACGTCTAATGGAAGACCCTGTCAATAGGGAAATCCGGCCAGCTAGAACTTTACGTCTCACAGAACAATGGTTTGCACAGTTTAAACAACGGAATGATATTGAGTTTGTAATCCCAACTATTTTACGTGGCTCTTCGGTTATTAGAATTACAACTGATAAGAAACGTTTATTAATCGATTTAGTACCTACAGATTATAACGATCCGTTAATTTTGACCAATAATGGAGTTATTCCTAATCAAGATGAATGTGTATTGAGTTATACAGCTGCTGAGGATTTAGGGATAAAAAAAGGTGATATAGTTAATGCTGAAATCACTCGTACTAGAAATAAAAATAAAGAATCAGTACAAGTAAAATTACGAGTAGTAGCAATATTAAATCCTAGAGCAGATTCTTTGGCTCGAATCTATGCTCCATTTAAATTTGTCAATGATGTTGAAACTTATAAAGAAGGTAGAGCTGTTTATAGTCGTAATTGGTCTGGAGGTATAGTATTACCGCCTTTAAGCTATGATGGATTATGGCTTTTATTGCCTCAAAATTTAACTTTGATAGATGAAATTGATTTAACAGTTAGCACTGGACTTACAGAAATTATTAAAGTTCAGAAAAATGAATTTGAACAAGAATTAAGCTTTTATCCTCCTGATAATTATGCTATTTATAAGTTGTCAGCTAAAAGTAACCCAATTACAGCAAATAGTTTAAATATCGTTAAAAATAAGCTTCGTGGTAAATCTGCTATTATTTTGCCATTTGTGAATAATGTTAAAATTACAGATAATAATAATACTAAAGTTATTGGTCTATCTTTATCTAAATCACAAACTGATATTTTAAAGTTGCCAACGTTACCCTGGGGTAAATTTGATATTAATACTAATTTCGCTCATCAAGGACAAGCATTATTACCCAATAATGATAAATCCCCTGTTATTGTGTTAACTAGTAAAGTTCTTGGAGGAAAGGTCACATTCCCGCTCAATAATCAAGGTGTTAGTTTTAATAAAAATATAATCGTCCCAATTGAATTGATTGGTATTTTGCGTACTGGACAAACCAATCAAATTATTTTTGACCAAACACAGAAAACTTTTTTATCAGCTAAAACTAATTATCATGGCTTTCGTTTATACGCTAAAAGCATTGATGATATTCCGGAATTATATAGTTATTTTATTTCTCAAGATATTGATGTTATAGCTCAAATTCAAGAAATAGAAAAGCTAAAGATATTAGATCAAGGATTAACTAGAATTTTTTGGCTTATTGCAATTGTTGGTATAGCTGGTGGTATGGCGGCTTTAATTGCTAGTTTATATGCTTCAGTAGAAAGAAAAAAACGTGATGTTGGAGTACTTAGATTAATAGGATTGTCTTGCTTGCAGGTTTTTAGATTTCCTATTTATCAAGCAATTATTATCGTTATTCTAAGCAATATAGTCGCAAGTAGTGGTTATATTGCAATCTCTTATACTATAAACTTAATGTTTATTAATGAGATAGGAAGTAAAATCTGCACCTTACCATATACCTATTTTATACTAATTTTTATAATTACAATAATTATCGCTGCACTTAGTTCTTTATTAGCAGCTTGGAAAACCACAGCTATTGATCCAGCTGAAGCAATTCGAGAAGAATAATTATTCAGATAGGAATACCAATTGTTGGAGAAGACACATTCCAATTTGCACTCCAACTTCTTTAATCATAAAACTATGGTTAAGAAATATTGGTAGTCCCGAATGAAGTAGTACTGTGTAATTAACTTCTCATCTAACTTTAAATTTCTAACAAGTTAAGATAGACATCTTTCCTAAATAACGAAAATAGCTATGTATGATTGTATTAACGATGTGAAATTGACCATATACAATTAATTACGGATTTTATGTAGGATGTAATGAGTTTACAAATTACATCTTTCGAGTCATATTAGATACACGATTGATGCAATTCATACTGCATCCTATATTTATATACCCTTATTTAGGAAAGATGTTTATTTAGTCGAATGTTAAAAACTTATTGCGGTAAAGGTTTAGAAGCTGCATTGGCAAGTTTATTCAATACTTTGCCTATTTTAGTAATAACTTTAGCACAGTTATCACTAATTCCATGGCGTTCAGCAATGTACTGAGGATCATTATAAGTCAACCAAACTTGGTCTTTATCATCTTGCCAAATTAACATTTTTTGGGGAAGATCGATACCAGTTGTTTGATTACATTGCATAAGAGGCGTTCCAACTTTTGGATTACCGAAAATTAGCAACTCAGTTGGAGCTAACTTCAAATCAACAGTTTTCGCACCATCAGAATGACTTATCCTATTAAATATTTTTAAACCTTTTTTGCTTAAAATAGACTCCAAACGATTCGCAACTTCCGCAACACTGCCATTAGTACTTTGAATACTAATCATGCCATCAGTAGAATAACCTGTTAATGGTATAAGAAAAAAAGCTACAACTAGCCATTTACGCATAATAATCCTCTTAATAAAATGTATAAAATTAATTATAATACAGTATAATCAAAATATATTCTAAATTTGAGTAAATAATGAAAATTTTAGTTAGTAATGATGATGGATATCTGGCACCTGGTATTATTTGTTTGGCAGATGCCTTACAGAAATTTGCCGATATCACTGTTATTGCCCCAGATCGTAATCGTAGTGGTGCTAGTAATTCTCTCACGTTGGATCATACTTTACGAGTTAATGAAGCAAGTAATGGATTTTTATATGTAAATGGAACGCCTACTGATTGTGTGCATTTGGCAATGACTGGTTTGTTAGAAGAGCTACCGGATATTGTAGTTTCTGGAATTAATGCAGGGGCTAATTTAGGAGATGATGTACTATATTCTGGCACTGTTGCCGCAGCAATGGAAGGCCGTTTTTTAGGTTTGCCTGCATTGGCTATATCTTTAGCTAATTTCACTCCAAAACACTATGCAACAGCAGCAAAAGTAGCAGAAAATCTAATAGAACGTTTACAAACTAAGTCATTATCTTTACCAAGTAATACTATTTTAAATGTCAATGTACCAGATTTACCTTGGGATGAATTGGCTGGTATGCAAACTACTCGTTTAGGTAGTCGCCATTGTGCTGAAGATGCTATTAAAACTCAAGATCAATTTGGACTTCCAGTTTATTGGATTGGGCCTGCTGGTAGCGAACGTGATTCTGGGCCTGGTACAGACTTTTATGCTGTTAACCAAGGATTTGTATCTATAACACCATTGTCTGTAGATTTAACTAATCACACAGTAATTGAAAATTTGAAAGATTGGTTACAGCTTTAATATTAGGTAACTTGGTAGTGAACAATTAAAAAATTAAGAGGTATCAACTATTAAAATCCATTACCTGTTAGAAAAGTTAGCAATTCCTATATTTTGGTTAGGATTATTCTTTGTCATTACTACATTTTTATCTTATTTTACTTACGCATATGAATTTGAAAGATTATTTGATATAAATATCCACCGAATATTAGTATTGTTAGACTTACGCAAAGAAAATACTTTAGCAACTTGGTTTTCTAGCATATTATTTTTAATGACTGGATTAGCTTTTGTTTTATTGGGTTGGAGTGCAAATTTTAAAATTGCTAATTGGCAACGTTTTATATTTAAACTGACAGCAATAGGAGCAGTTTTATTATCTGCTGATGAAGTAGCAAGTATTCATGAAACGATTGGTAAATGGGGAAAGCGAGCTGCTGAAGATTTGATTATTTTTTTACCTATAGATGAAAGAGGATTTGTCTGGGTATTATTATTTGCTCCAATAGCAATCGTCGGTTTAATAGCTACTGTAATTGCATTATCTAAGGTTAGCCAGAATTCTCAACGGACAGTATTTATAGCGTTATGGATAGCAGTATTATGTTTGCCAACAGTGTTTGCATTTGAACTATTTGAATGGATATTTTATTCTGAAAAAATTAAAGTTTTAGGTTGTTGGGAAGAAACTTTTGAAATATTGGGAATGTATAGTTTATTTATATGTGCAGTACTAATTGGTAGGCAAAATAAATTATGAAATATTATCGGATTTTTCTATTAATAGCATTATATAGCGTAATTTTATTATTGGTTGAATGGCAAACTTCACAGAGTTTTATTCGGCAATTTTTTACCGATATAGGTCAATATGAGATTACTGGTTATGCTGTCAATACTACGTTAAGCGTATTTTTATTGTGGGCTACTGCATTGTTGTTTGTTATCAGTTTGTCTTGTGTTGAGAAAAGAACTGTAGAATATTGGTTCTTTGTCTCTCAAATCATCATGTTTGTTTATTTAGGTTGTGATGAACGGTTTTTAATTCATGAAAGCATAGGTAAATTTTTAGGACGTAATGATGCTTATTTATTATTGGGATTAGGTCTAGTGGAAGTTGGATTATTAACTTGGTTAGGTAATTTACAGCAGAAAACGCAATTGGCTCGTAAATTGTTGTATACTGCTGCGGTTTTATTTTTTATAATGGTGGTTATTGATGCTAAATTCCCAAAAAATATGGTGTTACGTTTATCTTTGGAAGAACTTACTAAATTATGGGCAGATATATGTTTATTTTTGTTTGCTTGGGAGATTATGCAACAGAAAATTGGGAATCGTATAACTATCTAATAATGATACCCACAGAAGTGGGTCAATGTCATTAAATTAAGGGCAGCAGGTCTGCCCCTACATAATATATTTCAATATTGTAGGGGCCGAACCTATGTGTTCGCCCTGCTTAACTTAATAGCATTGACAGAAGTGGGTATAATCTATATCAATCACTTTCTGCCAACATACTATAAACTAATTCATGATCACCACTTTCAATGTCTGGATGAATCGAGATAAAATCAGGATTATTAGTCCAAACAATTGTTATCTCAGACAAAGTTGCAGCATCTAAACTTATCATTGCCTGAGTTTTATTCTTACAATCATCTGGAATTTTAATCAAATTTTCAGACAACGAAGATAGCCATTGTACATTTTTTTTCAGCAAACCAGATAACGGTTCATATTTAGCAGTATTAAGTTGATTTTCTAATAATGATAATAAACAGCAAGGTATCCAAAATAAAATGGATGACTTTTGTAAACGGACAAAGCAATGTTTAGTATCATTATTAGACTTAGACAGTAAATCTAATACCACATCATAATCCAAAATAATATTTAACATGATTTATTTCTTTAATAAAATCTTACAATTATATTTATTAAGTTACACAACTAGTTGCACTAAAGGAATTTACTAGCCATAAAATTAGTAATATAATACCTGTTTATTCTGATAAATTCCACAAAATATTGGCATTATTTGAGAATAACTGGTAGTCCTAAAGAAAGTAGTGGTGTAAAATTATCTAGGGAAAATATAATATTGAAGCATCCACAATAGAAAATAAACCAACCGTATTGAACGCTTTAATTGTACCATGAGACAACGGATTTCACGTTTGGTTCAGAAGATTCTTTCTTTTTCCAAAAAATTGTCAAATCATATTGGAGCAATTTGGGTAGGGATTATTCATCATTGAATTATCTATCCCAATCACTACAAGCATAACGTTGTTTACCATTATGGATATATCCATTCTTTTTTATATTTTCGGAGTTACATTTAGGGCATTTCATGATTCTTCTATGAACCTATCCCACTAATGATATTATAATGTGAATTAAGAGCTAAAATTACGTATCTTTATAAAAACAGCAAGTTAAAAAATGCACGTTAAAAATTTACTGAAATCACAATTTTTAATCGTATG
>JASFYV010000308.1:0-9604 GCA_045046925.1 Candidatus Marithrix sp.
CACGGATTAAAAATCTGAAAAATACTTGCAATGACTTCAATAAAGCGATAGATTTGGCCTTTCAAAAAGATTATTGAATTTAAATAGTACTATAGTATCTCCTAGCCCTTCTGTAATTGAAAATCGGCTTAGTAATTTTAATAATAATGGTTCTGGCAATAATTATATTGGTCCAAACAGGTTGCAATTTATAACTGATAATTATCTTATACAAGAAAACGGTAGTGTAAACACTTTTCAGGTAATTCGTCTAGGTAATACTGACAAGGCGGTTTCAGCACAATATACAGTTAATAGCAGTACAGCAACCGAAGGTAAAGATTATATATTGGTGGTAGCGGAACATTGACTTGGGATGACGGTGATAACCAACCTAAATCAATTGATTTGGAGTTAATTAATGATGATGAGATTGAAGAGGATGAAATTATTGAGTTATATCTATTTAATCCAACTGGAGAAATTACTCTTGGTGTACCAAATCAAGCAACGTTAATCATAGCTGATGATGATAGCATAACATCAAATATAAATTTTGCTATGGATAGTTATACCGTTAATGAAAGCAATAGTGAACCAGTTGTGCTAACCGTCAATCGTAATGGTAATAGCGAAGGTGAAGTATCAGTGCAATATTTTGGTATATTGATGGAACAACCGCTACTATTAATAATGATTATAGTGGAGATGAGTTTGGAGTTTTAACTTGGGCCGATGGAGATAGTGAACCTAAATCAATTATTGTCAATATTATTGATGACTCGGAACTAGAAAACTCAGAAACATTGCGTATTAAATTATTTAATGCTAAAGGTATTGAGTTAGGCACACCAGCAGAAACAACCATAACTATTATAGACAATGACCATATATCCTCCACAATTCCATTAAGTTTAGGGCAAGGTATGGGAGTAGATAATGATGGTACGTTATACGATGCGATGCGATTGAATTAAAGCAAAAATTTGATATCAGAGTAGTTTTCTGGGGTGGAGTCAAAGATCAAGATTACACCACCACATTATCCTCACAGCCATCACAAATGGTAGAAATTGTTGGTGAAATTAATGTTGAACCTAAACATGTTGGCCAAGAAGCAGATATTTTAGTAATTGCGAGCATATACGATATATTGGAAATAGCCCCATTATTTTTAATGCTTGATGATCGTGAACAAGTACAATTATGGAATGGTAATTTAGGCACTTTGATTGGTATTGAAGAAGATATCACACTGCCACAAACTCAGATAATTGAGATATTTCATGGTTTTCTTAACCCAATTAACCTACAAATCTACTTTGGCTATCGGCTTAAGGAAAGTGGTTCGATTTATTTTAATGGCGAGCAACCTATCAAAGTAAAAATCGAAGAAGAACTAGAATATAGTGCTAATAATTCGATTCTATTTAGCGACTTGCATCCAGATGGACAGTCATTAGTTACCGCATTAACAGATGGAATGGTTCGGTTATGGGATATTAACAATGGCAGTAGATTAGCTATATTACATGGTCATACCGATACCGTGAAAACAGCTATGTTTAGTCCTGATGGTAGCAAAATAATCACTGCTTTAGATGATAATACCGCAAGGATTTGGGATGTAGCAACCAATAAGGAACTGACTGTATTACAAGGACATACTGGGCAAGTTGAACATACGTCTTTTAGTCTTGACGGTCAATATATTGTCACAGCTTCAGTGGATAATACCGCTCGAATATGGAATGCTGATGGTGAAATGTTATCTGTCCTTAGAAGGCCATAAAAATGGAGTACAACATGCCACTTTTAGTCCTAATGGTAAATTGATAGCAACAGTTTCTTGGGATAAGACTGCCAAAATTTGGGATGTGGAAACTGGTGAAGAAATTTATACTTTAACTGGTCATGAAAACATGGTTGAGCATGTAGTTTTTAGTCCTGATAATCAATATCTTATTACTGTTTCTTTGGATAATACCGCTCGAGTTTGGGATGTTGAAAATGGGAAAGAAAGCTTAATTCTTAGAGGTCATACTAATGGACTATCTTATGCTACTTTTAGTTCCGATAATAAATATATTGTTACCACTTCTTGGGATAACACCGTTCGACTATGGGACGCAATAACCGGAGAAAACCTGTGGGTACGTGAACATCAAGCTGGAATTAATCATGCTGCTTTCAGTCCTAATGATGAAATGATTGTGACTGGTTCCAATGATAATACGGTGCGTTTGTGGGAAATTAAAACTGGTAGACCGATTAAAACGTTACAAGGTCATGAATCCAAGGCCATTCTCCTGAGTTGCTATCTTTACCATCAACAATTCTTGTGGAGCGTTGTTGATATTCTACATTTACAAAAAATTTGGAATCTGAATCTGAATCTGATAATGCTGGTTTAGCTATAGTAGAAATAAGTATAATTAATAGATAGTTTATTGATTTCATGGTAAAATCCCATATTAAATTCACAAGTTGTTATTATAACTATAAATTTATAAATTACAAGATGATAATAATTTTACAGCTAATATGTGAATTAAGAGCTAAAGTTAAGCATCTTTTAAAGACAATTAGTTACTGAAGTTACACAAATTTTGCTTGGTTCGTGTACTGGTTTTTATACTATTTCTTTAATTTTTTTTTCGTGCAAAAACCTTATATAGTTATTCAATATATCTTATTATGACCAAATTTTATTTATAACATTGTTAATTCTTTTTCTGTGATATTATTTACTACCTTTTGTAATAGATACAGATTTTTCTTGTAATAAACCAATAATATCCTTACGCTGTTGTTCTAATTCAAATAAAATTTTTCCTACATTACTCCAATTAATATTTTGTGATGCAACTTTGACATTTGTTTGAGTTACAATAGTTTTTGGTATTACTGATTTGGTATTGATTGGAAAAATTGTATGCAAAATCAATATATGTTCTTGTTCTAAATCTAATAAAATTTTATTAAATTCAGACCAATATACATTTGGAGGAGGTTTTGGAACTGATCTAATTGTTTTTGATGTGTTTTTTGTTGTTGAAACAAGATTAGTAGACTTAGGATTAGTAGGTTTAAGATCGGTAGATTCAGAATTATACATAACCCATGATAAAATTAAGCTAATAATTAAAATAGTTATAAATATAATACCAAATATAATTTTGTTATTCATAACTTAATGACATTGTAAGTTAGGAGAAAAATAATTAGCGGTTGACCTTCGGTAAATACTATTTTTTAACATTTTTAACAGACCATTTTCTAATTGTAGTAATCTCTTCAGTTGGAATACCTAATGATTCTAAAAAATCTTGATGGGCTTCTGGAGAACTTTTTTCAAATTCTATATGCCATTTATGCATTAAAGTTTCATCTAAACCAGTGGCTTTTAATATAGCTATCCAACTCTCTTTATTTAGAATTCTAGTATTTTGTAATGCTTGTTTATTTTTTAATAAATCAATAATAAGCTGTTGTTGAACACGTAATTGGTTAATTTCTTGATTTAATTGTTTTAACCTTTGTTCCAAAATTCTAGCAGATACATCTTGTTCTGAGGCTAATATTTTAGAAATAACATTTAATGGTAATCCAATTTGTCGATAAATATTAATTAATTCCATCTTTTGTATATCTTTATCTGAATAAAGACGGTAATTAGAAATATTTCTAGTAGAAGATACTAATAACCCTATATAATCATAGTATAATAACGTACTTCTTGATAATTTAAAACGTTTGGCAATTTGGCTAATAGTATACATAGATTAAGCATATGAATATAAGATGTAATGAGATTACAAATTAAATAATCAATATCTCATTGCATCCCATAATATGATTAACTAACGGCTTGTTTACGAATCATGCGTATATCCTTATCCGGAATTTGTAACCATTCCAAAAATGCCTGATGCTCATCTGGAAACTTTTTCTCAAACTCAGTATGCCATTTTTGTTGACCATCTCCATTAAGACCAACTGCTTCAAATAATTCAACCCATTTTTCGACGTTCATTATATTCTCCATATTAAATGACAAGTTTATCAAGTTAAAATTATAAACTATGAAGTTGTAGTCAGGTCAAATGTTTTTTAAATATTTCTTGTACTAATATATATATGTCGTTATAGCACTTGTTTCAAATTTACACATTATGGTTAGATTTTGATTAAATCCAAAAATATATTTGATGCAATATGTAATTCTAACTATGAAATTTTGCCAGAATCATTATGAATAATAGAAAAATATTTAAATGATTATTATCATTGCTATTTATACAATTATTTTTTAGATTAATTGTTATAGTCTAACAAAATTTAAGTATCATTGTATTATGGCAAACTAATTTATTTGAATTAAAAATAATTAATATTTGGCATAGAAACACATAACTTAATTTATTACTCTTAAGAAAAAATATAACTCCATTCACTATTGCAAAGACTATTATAATACATTTATAATAATAACTTTTGTAATATATCGACTAATTATATAACAAATTGTTCCTTAAAAACTATTTTTTGGTTTAAACACAATTATTTAATTTATATGGAGTTAAATTATGACTAAGATTAAAGCAGTGGTTCTTATTTCTTTATTTATCATTTTTAGCCCAGTAATGGCCATGGATGGTTATCTGGCTAACTTTACCTCTATTAAACAAACAATTGATGCTTGTTTACCAGTTAGACCATTGCCGCCACTATTGACTATTACTGATATTGAAGCAATTGAGAAAGATAGTGGACCAAAATGGTGTCGTTTACTTTGTCAAATGGGATATATTTGGCCAAAACCTCAAAATAGTATGTTACCTCCAGAAACTAAAATGGCGGTTAAAAATGGGCGAATGGCAGCAGAAAGAGCGGCAGAACAATGTTTGGCACGCTCTCCCGCTAGATTACATATTATTATGAAACGTCGTCTGGTAGCTTATGTTGGGTATCAATATGAATGCGATAGATTGCGTAACCCTAAAGTCTGTCAAATGGCTAAAGATATAGCAATCGACTTTTTATATGGTTACCCTAATGAGATTGCAGTTAAAACAAGAATAGCCCTAGAAAGACTGATGGGAAAAGCTAAAGAATGTAATACTAGAGGCTCAATGCAGGAATATTGCAAAAAATTGGGCATTGCTAATAGTGTATGTTCAGAACTATAAATATTATTTAATAGTAAATAAATTATCTACTATTTCTGGTATAATTTCATAATGAACTAGGAAAATTGATTTAAAACATTTTTCTGAACATTATTTAATTTATTATCATATCTATGATAATTTGGTAGATTCCTATTTAATTGGTGTTATATAAATTTAACTTGTTAGAATAACTTAAGTTAATTCATAGTAACAATACTAACTAAGCTCATTTTAGTATGTCCATATTATTAACTGGTAGTAAAGATTATGTGGAATATGATATAGTTTGTATAACATCAATTATTAGTTTTAATTGGAAAAAAATTATTTAATTTTAACGATAATTTTATATATATCCATATTTGAATTTTGAACCATATTTTTTAAGGAGGTTGTGCTGCTTATGATAAGTAGTGTTTTTAGGCTTAATGCCTTGGCTATATTTTTAATATTGCCACAAATAGCTTTCTCAGCTTCTTCTGAAGCAGGAGAAACAGCTTTTCAGAAATGTATTGCTTGCCATACGATTGGCAGTGGACCACTAGCCGGACCTGATTTAAAAGGTGTAAATGCTAAACGGGATAATGCTTGGTTAGTCAGATGGATAGTAGAACCTGACAAAATGTTAGCAGAAGGTGATGCTATTGCAACTGAGTTATTAAAAGAGTTCAATAATATTCCAATGCCTCCAATGGGTATTACTGAGACTGAAGCTAAGGATATTTTGGCTTACATAAAATCTAAAAGTGGTGAAGGAGCTGTTACTAAAAAGGAAACTAGTCCAACTCCAGCTGTACCACCAGTTCAAGGTGATATAGAAACTGGAAAAAATCTATTTTTAGGTCGTCAAGCTCTAGCTAATGGAGCTCCAGCTTGTATTACTTGTCACCAAAATACTGAAATTGGTGGTATGGGTGGTGGTACTTTAGGACCTGATCTAACTAAAGTTCATTCACGTTATGGTGGTGATGTAGGTTTAAAATCAGTACTATTATCTACACCTTTCCCTACCATGCGGGGAGTCTTCTCTGAGAAACCTATCTCAGAAAGTGAAGCAGCCCATCTAATTGCTTATTTTAAAAGCACTAATGGACGTACTGAACAGAAAATAAATGAAAAATTCCTTATTAAAGGTATTGGGATAGGCTTTTTAGGATTGATTTTAGTATATATCTTAATAAGTCTAATTTGGATTAAACGTTTTAAAGGGGTTCGTATCCCTATGGTTGGGAAATAAATATGAGTTGGATTCAAGACATTATAAACCCTGATACACGTCATTGGGAGCAATTTTACCGTAGTCGCTGGCAATATGATAAAGTTGTCCGCAGTACACATGGTGTAAACTGTACTGGTGGTTGTTCCTGGCGGGTTTATGTGAAGTGTGGAGTTATCACTTGGGAAATGCAGAATGTAGATTATCCTAAGTTAGAAAAAACTTTACCTCCTTATGAACCAAGAGGTTGCCAACGCGGAATCTCTGCATCTTGGTATGTTTACAGCCCAATTCGGGTACGTTATCCATATGTACGTGGAGCATTAATTGATTTATGGCGGGCTGCTCGGCAACAACATGCTGATCCAGTTGACGCTTGGGAAGCTATTGTCACTGACCCAGCTTCACGTAAAAAATATCAACAAGCTCGTGGTAAAGGCGGTTTTCGCCGTTCTGATTGGCATGAAGTATTAGATATTATTTCTGCCGCTAACATCAGTACGATTAAAAGACATGGTTCAGATCGAATTGTAGGTTTCTCCCCAATTCCAGCTATGTCACAGTTAAGTTTTGCTGCTGGTGCCAGGTATATGTCATTGTTGGGCGGCCATATGCTCAGTTTCTATGACTGGTATAGTGATTTACCTCCAGCTGAACCAGAAGTTTGGGGTGAGCAAACCGATTCCCCAGAAAGTGCCGATTGGTATAATTCTAAGTTCATCGTATCGATGGGCTCGAATCTGAATATGACTCGGACTCCAGACGTACATTTCATCGCTGAAGCTCGGCATAATGGTTCCAAGTTTGTAGTATTTGCTCCAGATTTCAGTCAGGTAGCGAAGTTCTCTGATTGGTGGGTTCCAATTCACGCTGGCCAAGATGGTGCTTTCTGGATGGCTGTCAACCATGTAATCTTGAAAGAGTTCTATGTTGATCAGCAAATTCCTGATTTCATAGCTTACATGAAGCAATACACTGATTCTCCATTCTTAGTTAGAGTGGAAAAAGGTGAAAATGGTTATGAAGCTGGTCGTTTATTACGAGCTAATACCATTGAAACTTATAAAGCTGAAGAAAATGGTGAATGGAAGTTCTTAATGTATGATGAGCAGACCAATGGCGTGAAAATGCCTAAAGGTACTGTTGGTCATCGTTGGCAGGAAAAACAAGGTCAATGGAACTTAGAACTTAAAGATGGTTTGGATAACTCTGAAATTAGCCCAATTTTATCTTTCATCGACAATAAAGATGAAGTTTGGAATGTTAATTTTGAAGATTTCTCCAATGACAACGCTACGGTAAAACATGGCGTACCTATCAAATATATTGAAACAGCCGAAGGTAAAGTTGCAGTAACTACTATTTTTGATTTGATAATCGCTCATTTTGGAGTAGATCGTGGTTTAGGTGGTCAATATCCAACTAGCTATGATGAAGCTGATCAACCATACACTCCAGCTTGGCAAGAAAAATTCACTGGTATTGGTAAAGAAACTGTAGTTAATTTTGCCCGTCAATTTGCTGTTACTGCTGAGAAAACTGGCGGTAAATGTACCGTAATTATCGGTGCTGGTATTAATCATTGGTATCACAATAACTTAATGTATCGTGGCCCAATTACGGCTCTCATGTTATGTGGTTGTGTAGGTAAAAATGGTGGTGGTTTAGCTCATTACGTTGGACAAGAAAAATTAGCTCCAATCTCCATTTGGAAGACCGTAATGAGTGGTGCTGACTGGGGAGCTAGTGCTAGAATGCAGAACGCTCCAACTTGGCATTACATGCACTGTGATCAATGGCGTTATGAAGGCCCATTTGCTGAATATTCTAGTTTGAAAGGCGATAATAAATGGACTAACTGTCATACTGCTGATAGCAATGCTCGGGCAGTGCGTATGGGTTGGTTACCGTTCTATCCTCAATTTGAACAGAACAACTTTGAATTAGTTAAAGATGCAGAAAAAGCTGGTGCCAAAGATGACAAAGCTGTTGTGCAGTATGTTGTTGACCAGTTGAAAGATAAAAAAATGCGGTTTGCTGCTGAAGACCCAGATCATCCAAATAACTGGCCTCGAATTTGGTTTATCTGGCGTGGTAATGCAATTATGGCTAGTGGTAAAGGTCATGAATATTTCTTGGATCATTATCTTGGCACGCATACCAATAAGATCGCCGATGATCAAATTGGCAAAGATTATGTAAAAGAAGTTGTATGGCGGGATGAAGCTCCACGCGGTAAGATGGATTTAGTGATTGACATTAACTTCCGCATGGATACTTCAGCTCTTTACTCTGACATCGTGTTGCCAACTGCTCACTGGTATGAAAAAGCTGATATTAACAGTACCGATATGCACTCTTTCATTCATCCGTTGTCAGAAGCTGTGCCACCAAACTGGGAAGCACGTTCCGATTGGAATATCTTCCGTTCTTTAGCCAAGCGAGTAAGTAAGTTAGCTGAAACTCATTTGCCAGAACCAATGAAGGATTTTGTCTGTACTCCGTTGGAACATGATTATAAAGATGAAATCTCTCAGCCTTCGGTTAAGGATTGGGCAAAAGGTGAATGTGAGCCGATTCCTGGCAAAACTATGCCGAAGATGAAGGTGGTTACTAGAGATTACACTCAGTTGTATAACAAGTACACTTCATTTGGACCTGGAGCTAGAGAAAATGGAATTGGAGCTCATGGTGTGCATTGGGATGTAAGTAATATCTACGATAAAACTTTGAAATCTCATCCGACTACTGAATGGGGCGGTAAAACCTATCCATCTTTGGTGGAAGTAACTCACGCAATTAATATTATTTTGCGATTTGCTCCAGAAACCAATGGTGAATCTGCATATCAAGCTTATCTTTCCCATGAAAAGAAAGTTGGTCTGCCATTGCGTGATTTGGGTGAAGGTCAGAGAGATGCAACAGTTACTTATGAAGACTTGCAACGGCAACCACGTCGCTTGTTGAATAGTCCTTGTTGGAGTGGCATCATGACAAATGGTAGAGCCTATTCTCCATTTAGTGTTAGTATAGAAAAATTAGTACCTTGGCGGACTTTGACTGGTCGCCAGCATTTCTATTTAGACCATGAAGGTTATATTGCTTTCGGTGAGCATTTGCCAACTTATAAACCTAAAGCTGATCCGATGAAGTACGGTGATTTTAGGAAGACTAAGGAAGGTGAGCCAAATAGTATCATGTTGAATTATTTGACTCCGCATGGTAAGTGGCATAT
>JASFYV010000309.1:0-8329 GCA_045046925.1 Candidatus Marithrix sp.
AATACAAACATAATTCAAATAACTCCTACCTAATTTGGATTATGATTGGGATGTTTGAGTGCTGGTCACACTCAGGCATACCCCCTTATCTTACTTAAAGATTTGGAGTAAAATCCAATTTTTTCCAACGGTTAAAATCAAAAAATATACTACCAGTTTTAGTTGGTTTTATTTTCGAGTATGATCCTTCCGGTGTAGAAATCACAATTTTCTTATCTAAAACTAAATTACTTAAAGGTGCATACAGAAATGTATAAGGTTGTTCGTCAGCAAGCAGCTCATGTAAACGATAAGTTAATTTTTGTTGGATAGAAAAATCATATTCTTGTCTAATTTGAACAATAAGTTTATCTACTTCTGAGTTATTATAACCTATAAAATTAAGCTGATTAGGGCCAGCCTGGCTTGAATGCCAAATTTGATAAAGGTCTGGATCAATCCCCATACTCCAACCTAATACTACAGCATCAAATTCTCCTTTATTCACAAAATCCCGTAAAAATACTGCCCATTCAAATAGTTGAGTATTGCATTTAATTCCTAATTTATGCCAATTATTTTGAGCAATTGTCATTATAGCCTTACGCTGTAAATTACCATTATTAGTGATAAGGTTAAATTCAAAAATCTTTCCATCCTTTTCTAACCAACCATCAGTATTTTTATGCCAACCTAAATCATTAAGAATTTGTTTGGCAGCCTTCGGATCATAAGGTAAAGCTGATACGCCATGATTATACCATTGAGTATTTTTCGGATATGGTCCAGTAATGCGTTCTCCTTCCCCATATAAAATATATTCAATAATTTCATCAACATTTATTGCCATGCTAAGAGCTTGACGTACTAGTTTATCTTTCAATAATTCTTTACGATTATTATAACCTATGTATGTATAAGCAAAACTTAGGCTAGAAAAAGATTGATAAGCATCATCATTTTTATAACGAACAGCTTGATGAGGTTCTGGTCGATAAGTATCTATAGCTCCAGAACGAAATTCTACTTCTTGGGTAACTGAATCTGGAATAACTCGATAATAATATTCTTTATATTCAGTGGGTCCTTCCCAATATTGTTCATAACGAGTTAAATGAATATATTCATCACTTTTCCATTTAGTAAAAGAAAAAGGTCCAGTTCCAATTGGATTACGGTTAAATTTACTATCACGCATTCCAAAACTTTCTCTGGCTGATGTTGATAGATTACGTTCATCCATCTCTTTATTTAAAGCTGTTGTATTTAACAAATGTTCCGGTAAAATCCCCATACTCCAAGCATTGATAGCAGGCGAAAATAAGCGTTTATATACAACTCGAACTGTATATTTATCTATTATTTCCAGATATTTAATTGGTTCAAAATCAGAGGTTCGAGGAGAAATATTTTTTGGTTCCATGATTGCTTCATAAGTAAATTTAACATCACTAGCGTCAAACTCATGCCCATCTTGAAAATATACTCCTTTGCGTAAATTAAATACAATTATTGGATTATGCTCAAATACAGGTAATAATTCAGAAATTTCAATTAAATTTATATGTTCTGCTGGTGATACTTTAATTAAATTATTGATAGATAGATTATTAATATAATCAATTCCAATAACTGGTTCCAACAATCTGAAAAATTTTTGATCAACTTGCTTAAGGAAAAACTGAATTCTAGCTGGAACTTGTAAATCTACTTGTAATGAAATTTGTTTACCATTCAAATCATGACTGGAAACTGTTTCTGTACGTTTTAAAGGTTTAATTAATTTAACTTCAGTTATCAATTCTTTTAATTTAGGAGTGTCATTTATTATAGCTTCAATCCGTTGCAACATCGTGATTGGTGTTATTTGAGTACCGTCAGGAAAATTAGATTTAGTATCAATAAGTAGGTAAGCTAATTCTGTAATAGTCCAATCTGTTGCAAGCCTTCCTCTTAATTTAAGCTCTTCATCATAATCTAATAAACCATCAAATACCAAACTAACAATTTGACTGCTTGAAGTATCAGCATTAAGAGTTGGATTTAAAATTTTAGCATCACCAATAGATGCAATAATAAATTTTAATACTCGATCAGGATTACCTTTAGTTTGAGTTTCATATTTGGGAACCCAAAAGTAAGATTGTAATAACACTAAGCTTAATATAGCGGGAGTAATAAGCAAAAACCATTTTATTTTCATGTAATTATAAAGTAATTCTTTATTAAGAAAAATATCAAATATTTGAATTATAATTGATATTAAGCAGATAGCTATAAAATTATTTTTTTACAAAGAGATATGATTTTAGATTTACAAATGTGATTTACAACGATATTTTGCATAAAGTTAAACTGAGTCGGGCTTATTAACCCGACTAAACTAATTATTCAGTTTTCACAGGAAATTTATAATATTCTGTATTTAAATAATTAGCAACATCCGTTACATCTTCTTCAAACCAAGATTTATCTAAATTTGTGGCACACATTTGTACAAAAGTATTTAAATGAGCAAAATCTTTTACTTTACGATCTTCGCTAGTATAAGATTTTGGAGTATGACAAGATGAAATACATTCAGGATTATGTAATTCTTTACCACGTTCTTCTGATGTTTCTTCCTCAGCAACTGGAGTAGACACTGTTTTTTCAGATAAAGCGATCTCATCAGCAGCTTGAGCAGTTATAACCATAAATAAACTAATAAATAACCAATAAGTAAACTTCATAAATTATTCTCCATATTTGCTTAATTAAAGATTTAAGATAGTTTTGTAGGAATTAGCTAAAATTATTCTAATCCAAAAAGATATTTTAACATATTTCAAAAGCCCATCTTACTTAAAATTTTCAATTATTAATTGGAGAACGTTTCTGACCAGCTGTTTCTAAATCATCCAGATATTTTTGCCATAGTTGCTCTTGATTTTTACTAATGTGGTATAACCAATCCCAAGAATAAATTCCACTATCATGTCCATCATCAAAATATAATTGGATGGCATAATTACCAACCGGTTCAATTTTTTCAACTTTTACATCGCCTTTACCAACTTGTAATGTTTCTTCACCAGGACCATGACCTCTAACTTCGGCAGATGGTGAATAAACTCGTAAATATTCACAAGTTAATTCAAATTGTTCTCCAGTATCAAATCCAATTTTTAAAATTCCAGATTTTTGATGGTGATTAATTTCAGTAGGAGTTGGAGTAGTCATATTATAAGTTCTTTAAATTACGTATAGAATAAATTATCTAAAGTAATGATTTAAGGTAAGTTAAACGATCATAAACCATAAATTAAGATAATATTTAAGTTACTTGATTGATTGTAGCCATTCATCTATCTGTTCAATCACGGTATCTTTTTTTAAATGCCCAGTGTTATCAATAGTGATTCTTAATTTATGAATTTCTTTAGATAAATATTTATTATTATCAAGTATCTGTGATTGTCTAGTGGATCGAATAAATTTAACCACTTTATCCAAAGATTTGTCTATAAAACTACCTTTGCTCATAACGATCAATTTAGTCAATGAACGCAAATGTAACATAGCTAGTTTTGCAGCTCTTTTAGGAGATACCTGCATATCATTTCTAATAGTAGTTAAAAAATCCACTAAGTGAATTTGATTAGGTAAATCTAAGCGTTTTTTTAATCTTTGTTTGGCTATCTGAAAATAAAATCTGGCTTTTTTTTCTGCTACCATTGGTATAAACTTGGATAAATATTGGCCAAAAATCCAACTTGTTTTACCATTTTCTGTTTCAATTTTATACCAATAATTACGGAATCTACCAATTTCTGCTAATTTATCAATACGAGCCAGTTGTCTTACTATCATGCCAAATTGTAACTGCCCGACTATATTATTTTTAAGTTTAGGGCTAGAACGAACATTAATTCCAGATGCAGTGATAATCTTATATTGTGATAATTTATCAATTAAGATTGTTAATTTTTGATCAACAAATATTTTGTATGGACGTCGTAAATCATTCCAGTTAGCTATATCACTCACAGTACAATTAAAATGTTTAGCAATTCCATATAAAGTATGGCCAGAACGTACTGTAAATAAGGTTGTTTCATAATTAGCTGCTGATTCTATGGTTTTTGGGCTAATTTTAATGGATGCAACAGATTGAGTTGTGATTATTTTAGTTGATTTAGTATTGTAGGTTGGATACGTCCTAGTTGTAAAAGCTATTTTAGTTGCTGTATTACTAGATTTAGCCATTAAAAAACCAGCTTTGCCCTTATTAGCTTGTTCCAATTCCATTTTTAGCTTGGTAGGAATAGGTAAATATAAACCTAATTGAATATCTTTAGTTTGGCAAGCTGATGTATTTGGTAATAAATTTAGACGAATTGCTACTTTACCCTTATTAAGATGATGAAATGCAAATTGAGTTAAAAAATCTTTGTCTAAACGATAGTTGCATCCTTTAACCATAATTTCAGACCATTCTAAAGCTTTATATAATCCATTTAACATTAACTTATTTAAATTGTCTATTTTTGTTATATTTTTATTACGCAAATTATCAACTATACCAGATAGTCTTGCTACAGATTCTTGTGGATTTGCTTTGCTAAGAGCAGCTTTAATTAAGCTATCATTTTTCAATGCTGTAACTAAATCAGCTTCTGAAAATAAGTTATTTAATTTAACTTTATTACCAGAAACAAGGTCTCTAGCAACATATTTTATCATAACTGTGGGATGTGAGGTAGAATCACAATTTACATATTCAGTTTCTTTAAAACTGGCAACATTCCCTACTATTGATAATAAGATAAATTCATGTTCATAATTACATTTTATATTATTTAAAGAATTATCAGCCATAAAATCTGCTTCAAAATCTTGCCTAGCTAATTCTTTAGCGGAAAATATTATTTTACCAGTTTTAACTACGATAATATCATCTGTAGTCCAAGATATATCTAAATCTCCTGTTTTACCATTCCAAATAGTATTTCCTAAAGTAATATGACTAAAAAATAATAGAAAGATTGCTGATTTGGCTAGATTATTCATATACTCTCCTGACTTTGAATCAATGTTATTAAATATTAGCTAATACTTTACATGATAATATCAGCTACTTATATTTGGATATATTATATTAGCATAGTTTTAATTTAAAATTTGTAAGCATGATTATTATTTAGACATCTTTCCTAAATAGAGAAGCAAATTGGGGAGATAGTTATATTAATTTTTGAATTTAATTAAGAATTACTATAATCTGTTTTATATAAAGATCGTTTTCAGATTGAATGCTTGTGATGCCAAACAATTTACTGTATTAAATTCCTATCCAATTAACTGTAAAATATCTACAAATAAAACCCGAATACAAAACAGTAACGCAATAGCACCAAATAATAAATGGCCTATATCATTATCACCATCCTCATTTCTATGAGTTAGTCCATGATAGGCTATACCACCAGTTACAATTACAAAAATATAATCAAGCATCTTAAATCCATGTCTAACACTATTGAATTTCTTAGTAAATTACACTCTTTCCGAGACATTAGTAAAGAAGAATTAGAACGAGTGGCTACATATTTAAAATCTAAATCATTGCAACCTAACGAATATCTGTTTCAGAGAGGGGAAGCTTATCATAAAATGGTTTATATTGTCCAGCAAGGTAAATTAGAACAATATCGACAATCTGGACAGATATTACCATTAGAAATTGGTGATTTTATTGGATTAGCCAACTTTATGGATGCCTCGCCATATTTATCTTCAACTAGAGCCATAACTGAAGTAAAATTACTATGTTTACCAGCTACTGAGTTACAAGAATTTGAAAGCTTATGTCCACCATTATTTGAAGGCTTTAACCGCATAATTGCCAAATATATTCGAGATCGAGGCAATAATCCACGTCCGGTTACTTCTCATGCCTTATGTTTACCAGCTCGTAGCATTATGAAATCGCCATTGGCAACTTGTGGCCCATCTGTAACTGTATTGGAAGCCTACGAATTAATGCGGCAACGTAAAATTGGTAGTTTAGGAGTGACTAATGAAGCAAATAAATTACTGGGTTTAATTAATTTTATCAGTATTGCTGATGCCATGTTAATTCATGGAGCTAAGGCTGATACCCCAGTTTTAGAAGTAGCCTGTAAAAAAAGTAAGATTATTAGTCCTGACACACCGATGTGGCAAATTGAAGAAATTCAACATGAGCAAAATTTAAAATATATCATTGTAGCCGAAAATAATGAACCGATAGGGGTAATTTCTCAAACTGATATTTTAAATAATTTGCTTGCTCATCAAGGACTATTATTTACTGAAATATCAAATACTACTAGTTTTTCTGGATTAGCAATAATTTATCAGAGAATTACCGAAGTAGCAAGTGAAGCTTTAGAAAATAATCATCGAGCCAGTGCTGCGGTTAAAAATATTAGTGAGTTCCATTTAGCTTTGCAACGACATTGTATCAAGTTAACTTTACAAGAGATGGAAAACGATGGTTTGGGAATGCCACCGACAAAATATTCATTTATCTTAATGGGTTCGGCCAGTCGCAAAGAAATGCTGTTAAATCCAGATCAAGATAATGCTATCATTTTAGCGGATAATTTAGCAACTGATAATGATAAACAATGGTTTAAAACTTTTTGTGAACGGGTTAACCTACACCTTGACGAAATAGGTTATATTCTCTGTCCAGGCAATATTATGGCTAAAAATAATATGTTTCACAAAACTTTAAACCAATGGCAACAACAAATTGATCATATAGTTAATTTACCTACTAAAAAGGCAGCTCGTTGGGCTAATGTGTTTTTTGATTTTCACCATTTATACGGTGATGATGAACTGGCAGCAACATTGTCCAAACATATTATTCAGGAATTAAAACAGCATCCAAGATTATTAAAAATGATGGTGGAAGATGATGCTGAAGGGCAGCCTGCGGTTGGCTGGTTTAATCGTTTAGTTACTCGACGAGACCAGTCTGGTAAAGGTAAAATTGATATTAAGCGAAATGGCTTACGGATTATTACTGATGCTGCTCGTATTTATTCTTTAAAACATGGTATTGCAAGCCGTAATACTGTAGATCGCCTCAGAGCATTAGTACGACAAGGTGTATTTAACGCAGGATATATAAAATCTGTTAGAGCTTCTTTTGAAGAACTATTGGATTTATTATTAGAACATCAACTATATCAAATACAGAATAATCAAGAGCTTGACAAACTTATTGATCCAGAAACTTTGTCTCCATTACATCATGAATCATTACGCATGGCGATGCGAACTATTAAACAGTTTCAGGAAAAATTACAAGTAGAATTTGATGTGGCAGATTATTAATGGAAGCCTTTAAATATTGGATAACTGATGTCCAAACTCATATTAAATATTGGCATGGAATAGAAAAATATCTTTCCAAACCTAATTTTAAAACTTTACATGACTTATTTGTGCAGTTAGATATAAAAACTCTTAATAATCAATTAATTAATGATGCTAAATTTGTGGTAATTGACACTGAAACAACTGGATTGCGAGCTTATTCTGGGGATGAGATTATATCTATTTGTATGTTGGAGATGCAAGGATTACAGCTAACTGGTCGTGAATATAAAACTTATATTAATCCAGAACGTAATATTTCAAAAGAGTCTACAGCTATCCATGGTATCAAAAATAAAGATGTCATCAATAGTCCAAAAATAATAGATATATTGCCAGATTTAGTTGAATTTATTGATAAATCTGTTATTATCGGCCATCATTTAAATTTTGATATTCGGTTTCTTAATAAGACTTTTCAGAAGCTATTATTATGTAAATTACCACATTTATGGATAGATACAATGATGTTATATATTGCATATAGCGGTCGAATTGGGCATTATAGTTTAGATGAAATTAGCAAAATTTGTAAGGTAGAAAATCCAGCTCGACATACCGCTTACGGAGATGCAATGGCAACAGCTATGATTTTTCAACGGATTGCTACTCGTATGTTAGTTTCCAATAAACAAGTATCTGATTTAATTAGAACTCAATTTGAAGTAGGAAGTTTTTAATATGGCAAAACGTTTAGTTAGATAAAGAAAAGGATAGTTCAATTCCATTAAGTTCTACTGATTTCACCAATGGCTGTTGATATTTAACAAAACTAGTAATATTATTCTTTTGAATTTAATTAAGAATTAAGAATTGCATAAACAGCCATAGACGAAATCTATAATGTGAATTAAGAGCTAAAAAATTATTTTAAAAATCATATAATTAAAAATTGTAACTTCAGTAGATTTTTAACGTGCATTTTTTAACTCATTGT
>JASFYV010000310.1:0-6138 GCA_045046925.1 Candidatus Marithrix sp.
CTGTACCATTAGACAACGGATTTCTCGCTTGGTTCGGAAAACTCTTTTCCAAAAAGCTTTCAAATCATATTGGAGCTATTTGGGTAGGGATTCTTTTATACATCATTATAATGCCTCTATTGTTTAATTTTATACACCACTACTTCATTCAGGACTACCCAATAATGTTATATTTCATTCTTCTAATTCTAAACTATCAATTTCTATCACTTTTATTATATGATGTTTATTGATAATATGATGATTATTCTCATAATCTGATAATACAATAAAGTCTTTGTCATGTTTATTTAAGGTATCAGAAAGTCGAGATGTTCGTTCAATGACCAACGTACCTTTTAAAATTGAACCATCAATTAAAGTCATTACTACATGAGTATCTTTGCGTGTTAGTGACATTTTATTTACTCCGGTTTCACTCATTAACCGTCTCCGATCAATGTTAATGCTTGGCGAATACGTTTTACACAACGAGTTTGGCCAATTAATTCAACAGTAACATCAATTGGTGGAGACACATTTCCGCCAGTCACAGCTACCCGCAAAGGTTGAGCTACTTTACCTAATTTTAGTTCGTATTGTTCAGCCACAGCATGAATTATGGAGTGAATAGCTTCCGCCTGCCAATCTGTAAGATTTTCTAATCGTTCACATAAATCAGTCAATGCTGTACGAATAGTTGGTTTTAGATTCTTTTTCACCGATTTTTCATCGTATTGAACCGTATCACCGAAGAAATAACTACTACTTTGAGCCATTTCTTGCAAGGTCTTAGCTCGTTCTGCCAGTATAGTAACAATTTTTGCTAACTCTGGCCCTTGCGTAGTATCTGTTTGTAACTGATTATATTGTTCATGCAAAGATACTGCCAATTTACTAGGGTCACTAGTCTTAATGTAATGTTGATTTAACCATTGGAGTTTTTCGGTATTGAAAGCTGCTGGTGAACTATTAATATTATCAATATCAAATAAATCAATCATTTCCTGTAATGAAAAAATTTCCTGATCACCAGCTGACCAACCTAAACGAACTAGATAATTTAGCAAAGCTGATGGCAAATAACCTAACTGTTGATAATTCATCACACTAACCGCACCATGTCGTTTTGACAAACGTTGCCCATCATCACCCAAAATCATTGGTACGTGAGCATATTGTGGTACAGTTGCATTTAAAGCTTGTAAAATATTAATTTGTCGAGGCGTGTTATTTAAATGATCATCACCGCGAATCACATGGGAAATTTGCATATCCCAATCATCTATTACCACGGTTAGATTATAAGTTGGAGTTCCATCAGCTCGAGCGATAATTAAATCATCTAATTCAGTGTTATTAAATATCACATTACCCTTGACTAGATCACGCACTACTACTTCCCCAACTTCAGGATTTTTAAAACGAATAACTGGTTTTATATCGGTATCTGGGGAATTGGTTAACTGGCGGCATTTTCCATTATAACGGGGTTTTTGTTTGTTAGCTCTCTGTTCATTCCGCACTGTTTCTAAATGTTCTTTGGAACAGTAACAATAATAGGCTTTACCTTCAGCTAAAAGTTGTTCAATTACTTGTTTATAACGGTCAAAACGCTGAGTTTGGTAAAATGGTCCTTCATCTGCATTTAACCCAAGCCATTTCATGCCATCAAGGATTGCGTTAACAGATTCTTCAGTGGAACGTTCTCGGTCAGTATCTTCAATGCGTAAAATAAATTGGCCACCATGCTTACGAGCGTATAACCAGGAGAATAGTGCAGTACGAACTCCACCGACATGTAAATAGCCAGTGGGACTAGGGGCAAAACGAGTGCGGATTGTCATATATTTTTAAATAATAGCTTAGTGTATATTAATATTATCTCTTATAGAGATTGGCTATGCAAGTTTTCAATTATAACTATTTTTATTGAGCTTAGAATGAGATGTGATAATAGAGTTTCCAGTTTGAAGAACCACCCGCCCACAAATACTATATTATAATATATTGTGATTCTGGATCAGGCTCACTATCTTCCCATATTTTATTAAATAGTTGTAATAACTTTTTTGCTTTTGGATAATCTTTAAAATTAACAGTAGCAGCTAAAGTATCTGTATGAGGACGATGCATTATTCCAATACTATCTACCAACATAAAAGTATCTGGAATACACATATGTATTTCAGCTATGCTACGAAATTGAATCAGGCTACCCAAACGTTTACCAAGATGAAATATTAAATGCCCACGTTGAGAAACTTTTTTAGTATTGTGCAATAAAATCCGAATCCGTGAATGTCGGCTAAGAAGAGCTAAATCCTCAATTACATCAAAAAATTCTTGACTATCATATATATCAGGATCAAAATCTTGACTTAAAATATCTAAATGAAATTCAGCTTGTTTAAGCATTGCTACAGCAATTATTTGATTGTCTTCTTCATTAATACAAACAAATTCTTCATCAGTTTCTCCTAATACATAACGATCTATATTTTTAATTATTTCTTCAATTTTTTCCATTAGTATCATTCCGAATAATGCTTTATATAATAGTTAATAATTGTTTCTGGATCATCAGCTTCTTCTAAAATATTTTGTGGAATTGGTAAGGGATTATTCTCTAATAATAGCCAGTCAAGATTGGACAGTTCAGAAATTGTTAAAGGTAAACTAGTTAATTTATTATCTCGAAAATCTAACCATTCTAATTCGTCTAGTTGAGATATTTTAGATGGTAAAATTTCAATTTTATTTTCATTAATATTTAACTCCCGTAATTTATGCAAGTCAAAAATAGCTGATGGGACTACAGTTAAGGAATTAGCACTTAAATCTAGCTCTCTTAATTTAGACAATTGAGAAAATTCTTCTGGTAAGGTTGTCAATTTAGTATTGCTTATATTTAAAGTTTTTAATTTAGTCATTAGAAAAATATTTGATACAATATTGATCAATGGATTATTGCTAAGGTCTAAACTGCGTAATTGAGATAATTCTACAATTTCTGGTGGCATAGATATAAATCGATTATAGCTTAAATCTAACTCTTTTAACTTGGTTAATTGAGAAATTTTTGCTGGTAATACAATTAATTGATTGCCACTAATATTTAAATTCCGGAGCTTAGATAATTTAATAATACTTGGACTTAACATAGCTAAATTATTATTTTCTATATATAATGTTTCTAGCTCAGATAATTTGGCAATTTCTGCTGGCAAAGTTAATAATTGATTATCACTTAAATCTAAATTTTTAAGTCTAGATAATTTGGCAATTTCTGCTGGTAAAAAAGTAAGCTGATTATCGTTAATTGATAAACATTCAAGATGAGATAATTCAAATAAAGCATCTGGAAGTTTGGTTAAACCATATTCAGAAATATCAAGATCGGTTTCACCAGTTTTTGCTACTTGTTTAATTAATGTAAGTATTTCTTTTTGCATAATTTTATGATTTTAAGGATAGATTATTGTGGTGCGTAAAATATTCATACTAACTTGCTAATTATAATATTTTAACACTATAATACCATTTTTGGTTTATGTGCCTTTCCTATTATCTTCTCTTTAAATGAGAAAAATGATTACGAAATAAACTTTCTCTATTTAATTGTTGCATTTTTATTGACTATGTTATAGGGTATAAGTCGATTTGGTTGTTCTTAACATTTTAGTAGTAAATAAATTTATAATTACCTAAAACCTAATAAAATCGATAGTTTCCATGTAAGTAATATTTACAAAATTTTAACTTTCTATAATCATCCATCCATATAGGGGATATCTTAATGAAAAAATGGTTAGCTGTTGGTAGTTTAGTAGTTTCTATGTCTTATGTTGGTTCTAGCTATGCAGTTGAACCAGTTTCAAGTTCTGAAATGACCATTGGAGCTGCAATTGCTGCTGGCGTAGGAACAGTAGCTGCTAGTGCCGTTGTGGTTGGAGCTGCTGGTGGAGTAGGTACAGCCTATTACATGAATGACAAGATGTTTACTAATTGCTCTGATGAGCAAAATGCTTGTGATGTTGCTCAACTTGGTACCTATACTGGTGCTGGTTTAGGGACTATTTGGGGTATTGCTTGTTTAGCAGCAGAAGGCGCTAACTTAGTTGGTTTAGCTAGTATTGGTAGTATGGTTGGTGGTGGGGTAGCAGCTGGCGCTGCTACAGTAGTTGCTGCTCCTATAATTGCTGCTGTCGCTATCGGTGGAGCTACTTATTGGGTAGTTAAAGATTGGGATTCTATAACAGGTTTATGGTCTGATGCTACTCCAGAAGTAGTGGTACCAGAGATTCCTGTAATACCAGAAATTCCTATAAACCAATAATTTTTTTATATGTAGAGGTTTTCTGACCTCTACTTTGCTATTTTTTTAATTTCCTTAATAGTTATGTCAAAAAACTGTTTTATTTTATAAGCAAATGATTGCGACAAAAATAAATCTGGTTGCATAACTACACTAGTTAAACTGTCTAATAATTGCTTTTCCATCTGTTCCTCATTGGCTACTATACTCAACCAAGTTACTAAAGTTTTCACTTTTTTTTGGTTAAATCCTAAAAAACCATTACTTACTGGGATTTCTAAAATATCATAAAGACGAATTTTACCTATTTTAGCTGTTATAAAATCTGGCTGATTAATAGTTATAAATAGTAGTTCACCATGTCCCATTACCATCTTAATAAGTTCATTATTTGGATCAGGAACTGAAATAAAACAAACTAAATCTCTTCGTCCAGAAAGTAACCGATTAAGTTCAATTTTAGTTTTACTTTCATAATACAGTTTAAAATTTTGGAGTTTTGGATTAAGTTGAGTTAAATGCTGAAAAGTACGATCTGTAGCACCATTTTTATCTCCCACAAAAATTTTAAGAACAGTATTATTAGCTATTAAATCAGCATAAGTTTTAATATCACTACCTTTATAGGCAACACAAAAAAATACTTTAGGAACTACCTTGCCACCTATTAGTAATAATTTTTCTTTTGGATCATTTATCAGATTAGTTGCTGCAATATCCAATGGTATAAAAGCAGTTGAAATTTTCCCCGAAATCAGTTTATTAATATTTTCTTGATGGCTGATTGCCACCTCAGAAATTGCAGTATAGCCATATTCTTGTAGATTTTTATCAATAGCCTTAATTATTAAATTGGTGTAATCATCGCCTATATTACCAATTTTTACCGTAGATAATCCTTCTGCAAAAGCTACTTTTGTTAATATAAAAATAGTAATTAATAAATATTTTCTCATTTTTTAACCTAATTTTAAAACCGTATTATGATACAACATCGTTTTTATATTTGCCTAATTTTTCTACCAGTTTTAAGCCCAGTATTTGCCGATGAATTATACATTGCAGTGGCTGCTAATTTTACTAAACCAGCTAAATATTTGGTACAAGAATTTGGAACTAAACATAATGTTAATGTAAGCTTTGGTTCAACAGGACAGTTATATACTCAGATTAGACATGGAGCTCCTTTTGACATTTTTTTAGCTGGAGATATGCAACGTCCTCAAAAATTGGTGGCTGATGGATTAGCCAATAACTTATTCGTGTATGCTAGAGGCAGGCTAATTCTATGGAGTAAGCAATCTGATTTGCTAGTTAAGAATATGTTGAATAACAATCAATTTCAGCGACTTGCAATAGCTCATCCTAAAATAGCTCCTTATGGTGCAGCAGCAAAACAAGTATTGGAAAAATTAGGTTTATGGAATAAATTACAGGATAAAATTATACGAGGAAATAATATTAGTCAAGCTTATCAATTTACCGTAACAAGTAATGCTGAATTAGGATTTATTGCTCTATCACAGTATCAAAATACCGGTTCTTATTGGTTGATTGATGAAGACCTGTATTCCCCAATTTTACAAGGAGCAGTATCACTAAATCAAAAACCGGTGACTCAAGAGTTTATTAAATTTTTACATGGGCCTATAGCACATAAAACTATTAAAGAATCAGGTTATATTATTGAATAAAAGTTTAAAAAATAGCATTTCCTAATTGAATATATTAGTAAGTAATTTATGGGCAGTGGGCTTCGACAGTTAAATCCTAGATAAAATGTCAGATTATTCCAAAGAAATTAGACTAAAAATTAAGCGAAACGTTGGGTTAAAATATCT
>JASFYV010000311.1:0-7078 GCA_045046925.1 Candidatus Marithrix sp.
TCTTTTAAAGACTTGACGGTGAAAACAGGAAACTCCAGCCCTTTAATCCATCCTAATACAGGTTTTTTTGACCAGTGTGTTGATTCGCACATAACGACCCTCCAATTTATCTTTCTCTGTTAAAGCCACTAAGCGATTGTTTTTTAAGGCTAAAATACTTCTTGAGTTTTGTATGAATAAATTTCATATTTTCCGATTTAGCAAAATTTCAACTACTGCGTAACATCAGTTACTTGATATTCGCATGCCAAGTATGGATGGTTATGAAGTTTTGCAACAGATCAAAGATGATTTTCTGTTGCAGCATATCCCCATCATTATGATAACTGCTGTTGATGATATTGACAGTACAGTTAAATGTATTGAAATGGATGCTGAAGATTATTTGGTTAAGCCATTTAATCGGGTTTTATTAAAGGCAAGAATTGCTGCTTGTTTGGAGAAAAAATATCTTCATGATTTGAAAGAAAATCATCATCATCAAATTGAAGAACTTTATCATCGTTCCCAAACTCCAGTTTGGTAATGCACTGCCAAGAAGCTCTCTACGTAACATCAGTTATTTAGGTAAAATGGAACCTATTTATTAGTGAAAATAATGGTTTTATTGATAAATATATTGGTGATGCTATTATGGCGTTGTTTCCTGTTAGTGCAGATGACGTTGTACAGGGAGCGATTGCAATGCTAAAAAAACTAGATGATTATAACCAAAATAGACAACTGAATGGTTATAAAACAATTAAAATTGGTATTGGATTGAATACTGGTAAATTAATGTTAGGTACTATTGGTGGTAAAAACCGTATGGATGGCACAGTAATTTCGGATACAGTAAACCTAGCTTCTCGGGTGGAATGTTTAACTAAAAGATATGACTCTCCATTACTAATAACTATGCAAACTTATGAAAAACTTATTAATCCTAGTAAATATAAAATTCGCTTAATTGATGCAATAAAAGTTAAAGGTAAATCTGAAGATATAACTGTTTACGAAGTATTCGATATGGATTCCCCAGAAAAACAAATATTAAAAAATGAGACTCAATATGAATTTAAATAAGGCTTTATTCTTTTTCAATTGAAAGAATTTGAAGATGCCTCCCAATTTTTTGAAAATATATTGGAAATAAATCCAGATGATAAAGCAGCACAAATTTATTTAAAACGTTGCCAGTATTATAAAAAGTATGAAGTATCTGAAGATTGGGATGGTATTGAGTGTTTAGTAAATAAGTAAGGAATCAGGATTTAATAAAATCCTAAACTATGGATTCAGCAGGAACAGCAATATAATTCTATTTAGGTAAATATTCATCAAATTTAATTTTCATGTTTTCCTTGAAATTATCAGCATATTTACGTCCGTTTAGCTTATAATTTTAATGCGGTCGCTCTGATACTAACATAATAGTTATTTACCTAAAGTTAATTATGTTATAATGACATTCATATCTGCTTTAAAATTAAACTTTTATTTAATATAACTAGTTCTAATTAAAGCATATTTACTAAAATATAATTTAAATAATATAAAGTGAATAACATTTCTAATATCACTAACGAATTCACCCTACGGCCATCAGATAATAAACGTTTAGCTAATCTATGTGGTAAATTTGATGAGCATTTACGGCAACTTGAAAACCGTTTTGATGTAAAAATTAATAATCGTGGTCATCATTTTAGTATTATTGGCCTCACTGATGCCGTCCAAAATGTTACTAAAATTATTAAACAACTCTATAATACCAATGATATGTTAGAACCAGCTAATATCCATTTGGTTACTCAAGAATCTAATGTAGAACTGATTGCTTCTACAGATGAACCAGATGAAATTATAACTAAAATTCGTACTCGTCGTGGAGTAATTAAACCTAAAGGAACTAATCAATATAAATATATTGATAATATTGTTCGAAATGATATTAATTTTGGTATAGGCCCGGCTGGAACTGGCAAAACTTATTTAGCTGTTGCTTGTGCAGTGGATGCTTTAGAGCGAGAATTAATTCGTCGATTGATATTAGTACGTCCAGCAGTTGAAGCTGGAGAAAAACTCGGTTTTTTACCTGGTGATTTAGCCCAAAAGGTCGATCCATATTTACGCCCATTATATGATGCGTTATATGAAATGTTAGGTTTTGAAAGAGTTGTTAAATTGATTGAACGACAAGTTATTGAAATAGCTCCTTTAGCTTATATGCGTGGTCGAACTTTGAATGATTCATTTATCATCCTTGATGAAGCTCAAAATACCACGATAGAACAAATGAAAATGTTTTTGACTCGAATTGGTTTTGGCTCTACTGCAATTGTAACTGGAGATATTACTCAAATCGATTTACCTAAGAGTAATCAATCTGGGTTAAAACATATTATTGATATACTTAAAAATGTTGAAGGAATTAGTTTTACTTTCTTTAACGCTAAAGATGTGGTTCGTCATCCTATAGTAGCACGTATTATCAATGCTTATGAACAGGCTGAACGGAATAAATAATGGGAGCTACAGTCGATTTACAATTGGCCAGTGATAAACCAGATCTGATAGAGCAAAAAATATTGACTAAATGGGTGGATGCAGTTTTAGAACATCATTCTGATCCTGATAAGGAATTAACCATACGTTTAGTTGGTATACCAGAATCTCAACAATTAAATTTAACGTGGCGACAACGTGACTGTCCCACCAATGTCTTATCTTTTCCATTTGAATGTCCACCAGAAGTCGATTTGCCACTATTGGGAGATATTATAATTTGTGTTCCATTAGTTGCTGCTGAAGCTAAAGAACAAAACAAGTCTTTAGAATCTCATTGGGCACATTTAGTTATACATGGAACATTGCATTTATTAGGACATGATCATATTGAAGAACAACCAGCCCAAATAATGGAAAATATAGAAGTTAAAATCCTAAAAAAATTAGGTTATCCAAATCCATACCATCTTATAGACCCATCATGAATTTCATTAAAAACTGGTTATATCGCATAAGAAAAAACCTTTCTGTTGAACCTCGTACTAAAAAACAATTACTAAATCTACTCCGTAACGCCAAACAACATAATTTATTAAATGCTGAAACTTTAGGAATGCTTGAGGGGGCTTTACAAGTATCCGAACAACATGTGCGTGATGTGATGATTCCTAGATCAAACATGGTAGTCTTAGAATTACATGATCATCCAGAAAAATTAGTAAAAATTATTGTTGAATCTGGTCATTCACGTTTTCCTGTAATAGCTGATAACCGTGATGATATACAAGGAATTTTCCTAGCGAAGGATTTATTATATTATTATGCTAATAGTGCGGAATCTCAGTTTGATATGCGGGATTTAATGCGACCAGCGATATTTATTCCTGAAAGCAAACGTCTCAATGTATTATTGCGAGAATTTAGAACTAGTCGTAATCATATGGCAATTATTGTTGATGAATATAGTGGAGTAGCTGGTTTAGTTACTATTGAAGATGTAATTGAGCAAATTATAGGAGATATTGATGATGAACATGATATAGATGATAAAGTTTTTATTAGTCGTCGTAAAGATGGTTCTTGTATAATACGGGCTTTAACTCCTATTGCAGAATTTAATGAGTATTTTAAAACTAATTTTAGTAATGAAGAATTTGATACGATTAGTGGTTTACTTTTACAAGCCTTTGGACATCTGCCAAAACGTGGTGAAAAAATAGAACTTAATAAATTTAAATTTGAAGTGATAAGGGCTGATAATAGGCGGATTAACTTATTACGAATTAAAATCTGATTTATACTATGTTGTAATAAATGATAACGACGACTAATTAAGCGATCAAAAAAATCCTTCTAAATGATCAATTTCATGTTGAACTGCTAGAGCTTCATAACTACTCATGCTCCACTCCATATTCATCCATTGTGGTTAATCTGATATTTTTTGCTCAAACTATATTGCCAATATAATTTGGTACTAACATGCAACCTTCATGACTAACTGCAAAACCTTTCCAATGAATGATTTCAGGATTTACTAATCTTAGATGACCATGATGGTATTTAATATTTGTTTTGGAGATAACATTAATAATTACAATAGATTAGGACTTACGCATTGATAAAAGTATTATAATATGAATCAGTCAAGTAAAGCAAAAAAAGCATTAAATAAGAGAAATAAGTCGTCCATCGACAGCAAAACCTTATCCATGTATATATCTATTGAGTGAACCAAAATATATAAATTGTAGTGGGTTAGGAGAATTAATGAACATGATAGTGTGAACCGTTTTTTGAATAGAGAAAACTTAACCCCGAAAGATTTATTTTTGGAAGCAAAATCTCAATTAAATTTGGAAGGTGGTGTGTTAAGTGTGGACGACACTATATTGGATAAATCTTATAGTTATCATATGGATTTAATAGGTCATTTCTGGTCAGGAAAACATCATCGTAGTGTAAAAGGAATCAACTTGATTACACTGTATTATACATATCCAAAAAGCTATAGCTTATACGTAACCATATATTTGTTTCTGTAGTTATGTTCGTTTACAATACTTATGCGTTACTGATTTAATTGATAATTGTTATAGTTTACAAAGAAATTTATTTAATGACATTATTTCTACCTTTATTCAAAATGTCTAGTATTCAATATATTGATTCTCAAATTCACAGGATAATTACTCTATAATCTATTCTAACTTACTTAAGATATTAGAGATATTTTTTTTAGCTATTTGTCAATGCGTAAGTCCTAGTATAGATAACATTCAAGAGATTTTGTTAAAAACTTGATAGTCGAGTAATATGAATTATCTAACAATAATTTGGACAATTTTTAAAAGTATAACGTCACTAGACGTAAATGTTTATCTTTAATTTATTGTAATAGTAAGATTTTACGACACATATTGAAATTACATCTTTCAAAACTATCCTAATCATTGTTAATCTATAATTAATTGAGAAATACTGTTAATCATGGATGTTAGGAATAATTTTTAATTAATCATTCTTCATTCACTAATTCACAATTAAAAACACATTCTAAACATGGAATAACTGAAAATGAAGTTATTGATATATTAGAATTTAGAAGGGTTGGTATTAATCCTGTAGAAAAAATTATATAACTAGTAAATTTTTAAATAAGAGATAAGTAAATGAAATTATGGTATTTTTTGTTAATAATTGTAATAAATGTAAATGCTGCTGAATCAACTATAATTTATAAATATTATGATAGCGAAGGAGTATTACATTTAACCAATAAACCACCGCAAAAAAAAGATAAATTATTATATGCTCGTAGTTATTTACTTCCAGCTCCACAACTGCCTGTTCTTAAAATAAATAAATATAGTGAGTTGATAACCCAAGCAGCTGATAGAATCCAAATATCATCTGCATTGTTACATGCAATAGTACAAGTTGAATCAGCCTATAATCCTAAAGCAGTCTCTCCTAAAGGAGCTATGGGGCTTATGCAGCTAATGCCAGCAACTGCTAAACGTTATGGAGTGAAAAATCGTACTGATCCGGCCGAAAATCTTGCAGGTGGAACTCGTTATCTGCGTGATTTATTAACCATGTTTAATGGCAATCTATCTCTAGCATTAGCTGCTTATAATGCCGGAGAGAATGCCGTCAAACGTTATAATAACACAATTCCACCTTATCGAGAGACACGTAACTATGTAAAGAAAATTAATAAGTTATATGCTAAATTTAGTCAATAATTTATGTTAAATTGTAAAACGCATTTTTACCAGGATAAGTAGTATTATCACCAAGTTCTTCTTCGATCCGAATTAAACGATTATATTTAGCAACTCGATCTGAACGGGACAGTGAACCAGTTTTAATCTGACCAGCGGAAGTGGCTACTGCAAGATCAGCAATAGTGCTATCTTCAGTTTCACCAGAACGATGGGAAATTACAGCAGTATAGCCAGCTCGTTTGGCCATTTCAATAGCCGCTAAAGTTTCTGTCACTGTACCAATTTGATTAAGTTTAATTAAGATTGAATTAGCAATATTTTGTTCTATTCCTTGTTTTAAAATAGTAGTATTAGTAACAAATAAATCATCTCCAACTAATTGAATTTTACTGGCTAATTTATCAGTTAAAATTTTCCAGCCATCCCAATCGCTTTCATCCATACCATCTTCTATAGAAATTATTGGATATTTGTCTACCCAGGCAGCAAGATAGTCAGTAAATTGTACAGCATCAAGTTTTTTTCCTTCAGAAGCAATGTCATATTTACCATCTCGATAGAATTCAGAACTGGCAACGTCTAGGCCTAAACAGATATCAATTCCAGCTTTAAAACCAGCTTGTTCAATTGCTTCCAATATTATTTCTATTGCTGCTTCATTGGAGGTTAAATCAGGAGCAAAACCACCTTCATCACCGACTGCTGTATTCATTCCTTGTTTTTTTAGTACACTTTTTAAAGCATGGAAAACTTCAGCTCCATATCGGACAGCTTCTTTTAATGAAGGAGCTCCCACTGGTATAATCATGAATTCTTGTAAATCAACATTGTTATCAGCATGGGCTCCACCATTGATAATATTCATCATAGGCACTGGCATTTGCATCTCTCCAGCTCCACCAAGATAACGATATAATGGCATTTCTAATTGACGAGCAGCAGCCCTAGCAGCAGCCATCGAGACTGCCAATATTGCATTAGCTCCCAAACAACCTTTATTTTCTGTGCCATCCAAATCTAACATGGCCTTATCAATTGCAGTTTGAGAGGTTACTTGCATACCAGTCAATCTATCATTTATTTCTTTATTAATATGTTCAACAGCTTTTAATACTCCTTTGCCAAGATAACGGCTATTATCGCCATCTCGTAATTCTAATGCTTCTCTAGAACCAGTAGAAGCTCCAGATGGTACGGCCGCTCTACCAACTACATTAGCAGTAATCACTTCTGCTTCAACGGTAGGATTACCACGAGAATCAAGAATTTCACGGGCTCGTACTTTAAAAATATCTGACATTTTAATTTCCTAAATTGGTAGTTAAGTTCTAAATATTTTGTATAAAGCTATATTTCTA
>JASFYV010000312.1:0-5887 GCA_045046925.1 Candidatus Marithrix sp.
CTTCCAGTGAAACTTGCATACTAGCTCGATCAGTTTTAACTAAAATATCATCTGGAGCAGATTAGTATTCAGAATTAAGAATTGCTATATTGCATCACATAATTCTTGATACGTTCCGACACCACAATAATTTGAGGTGTATAAATTAGTATATATTCAAATGTTTTAACAAGCTCTGTTTTAATATAATCATGAGCGATTTCATTACGTAGGTCTGTCATCTCACGTAATGATTGTACGCTATCTATTAAACCCCGTTTTTCAGATCGATTAATTGTATCAATCAAAGTACCGGGTTGTTCAAATTCTACCACATCAATTGTTCTTAATACCTTGCGTATAATTAAATCAATGGCTCTTGCATAGCGACTTGTCAAAGTTTCAAAGGCATCATATTCTTCTGCAAGATAATTTGTTTTAATCCCAATCTGATCACAAATTCGATAAGAACGTTCTAACCATTGGATAGCACTTTCCATAGCCACTATATTTTCTTTAAGTAATTGAATATTATTTAAATTCATTCAATAAGCACTCTCTGTTCCCAAGCAATTCGTGCAAAAGTATTGGATAACTGATGATTTGAAACTACCAGATCAATTTTTTGCTGGCCTAATTTTTCCCATAGTTGCCAGCGTATTTTACCCAGCCCATTACGTGTAAGGTTATCAGAGATGATTAATAGATCAATATCCCCACCTTTTTTATATTTATCAATTCTTGATCCAAATAAATAAATTTGAGCTTCTGGATCATACTGCAAAATGGTTTGTTTAATTACTTGCTGTTCTGTTAAGCTAAGACGCATTATTTTCTAAATCCATTCAACACCCATAAATTCCACAAAAAAGCTCTTTGATCGGATTTTCCTTGAGTGTGTTCATTTATCTTTTCTTTAATAAAATTAGAATTTAATGTAGGATAATTAGTTAAAGAGAAGGTTAATTCTTTTTGTTGAAACCATTTGCCAATAGGTACTCCAAAGCCTTTTTTCTTTCGATAAATAATATCATTTGGTAACATTGGTTCTAATGCTTTCTTCAAAATATACTTAGTTTCTCCATTCCGAAATTTATAATTATTAGGAATTTGACGGACAAAATTAACTAAATCTATATCTAAAAATGGTGATCGTGCTTCCAGTGAAACTTGCATACTAGCTCGATCAGTTTTAACTAAAATATCATCTTGCAGATAAAGTTTGGTATAAAATTGTAAAGTTTTGTCTACTAAATTAGTTTGTTGACAGGCTTCCCATTGCTCTATAGTTTCTGAATATACTTCTTCTAAATCAATTGGTTCTTGAAATAATTCTGCCAATTCATTTGGAGACAAGGTAGCCATCCATATCGAACACCAGAATTGAGGTGAATGATTTAAACCACGTAGAGTACGCTTAATTTTAAAGTCCAAACTCATATTTCGATGCGATACTGGCAAATGAGCAAATAACATTTGAATGGCTTGATGCACAGGTTTAGGAGTAAATTTACTATATAACCTTGCCCATTTTAACGCTCGAAATGGATCATAACCGGCAAACAGTTCATCGCCACCATCACCACCTAAAGCTACTATTACTTTACGTTTTGCATGCTGACACAATAGATAGGTAGGTAATAGAGAGCTATCTCCCATAGGCTCATCTAATTTACTGATAATTTTTGGTAATAGTTCTTTGCTTTTTTCAAGAGATAGGATTTCCGGATAATGTTTAGTACCTAAAAATTTAGCAACTTGAGCAGCATAAATTGATTCGTCAAAATCTGGTTCGGTAAAACCTATACTAAAGGTATTTAATTTAGCTGGATCAATATGTTTACTTGCAAAAGCCGCTATAGCAGATGAGTCAACTCCACCACTTAAAAAAATGCCTAGAGGTACGTCGGACATTAAACGTCTTTGTACTGCTTTATCCATTAATTCTCGTAGCTGTTCTCCCCATTCAAGTTCTGGTTGTTTGGGAATGGTAGTGAAAGGTTCTAATACAAAGTCCCAATATTTAATTATAGTGAATTTATTTTCAATTACTTTATAAATAAGAGAATGTCCAGCTGGGAGTTTATAAATTTTTTCATACAGTGAATGTGGAGCTGGAATATAACCATAAGCAAAGTATTTTTTAAGGCTAAGACTGGATAAATTAGATTGAATATCAGGATGGCTTACAACAGCATTAAGTTCAGAGGCAAATACAAATGTATCATGTTGTTGGGTATAAAAAAAAGGCTTTTTACCAAATCGATCCCGACTACAGAAAACAATATTTTTGCTACGATCATATAGAGCAAATGCCCACATGCCATTTAATTTGTTGGGTAATTCCTGACCCCATTCTGCATAACCATGAAGTAATACTTCAGTATCGGAATGATGGGTGACGAACTGATAACCTTTGGCTATTAATATTTGGCGTAATTCAAGGTAATTATAAATTTCCCCATTAAATATAATTCCCAGCTTATTATCTTTAGTCCACATTGGCTGTTTACCATCGGCAATGTCAATAATGGATAAACGCTTATGTCCCAAATAAATGCCTTGTTCAGCATCATGCCAAAAACCTTCTGCATCTGGACCACGATGACTAAGTTTCTGGGTTATATGTTTTAAGGTTGCTAATGAACCACGGCCTATAAATCCAGCAATACCACACATTTTTTAATCTTCTTTAATATTTAATAACTGATTTATATGATAAGTAAGCTTATCTTGAGATTCATGGTAAGTTCGTACTAAAAGCTTTTACTTGACTAAAAATTAATATGTTCATTCAAAATTAGTTTTTTCTTTTATAACGTATAATGGCCTTTGTTTACTTTCATCATAAATTCTTCCAATATATTCTCCTAATATCCACAACAACATAAATTGAAACCCAATAAAGATAAATAAAAAAACTACTAACCATTTATATAAAGGATAATAAACATTATTAATAGTTATATCAAAAAACATATATATTGTTATTAAAATACCTAAAGTAATACTCAATATACCTAAAAAAAGCCCAATTCTTAAGGGTAAAAATGAAAAATTTAATAATCCATCCATAGCCAACTTCAACATTTTTTTAAATGTATAGCCTGTATTGCCATGAATTCTTTCAGGTCTGTTAAAATCTACAAAAGCATATTTAAATCCTAACCAAGCCACCATACCTCTTAAATATCTAGCTTTTTCTCTCATGCCTTTTAAATGTTCTAAAACTATTACATCAATAAGACGAAAATCTCCAACATTTCTAGGAATTTTAATATCTGAAAATTTATCTAAAAGTTTGTAATATAGAATAGCAGTATATTTTTTTATAAAATTATCTTTTCTACTTTTTCTTCTTGCATAAACAATATTATATCCAGATTTCCATTTATTAATCATTTCTTCAATAATTTCTGGTGGATCTTGTAAATCACAATCCAAAGAAATAATAGCTACTGTATTGCTTGAAACATTGTCTAATCCAGCAGTTAATGCCGCTTGATGTCCAAAATTTCTACTTAAATTAATATATTTAACTCTTTTATCTTGGATAGAGTGTTTTGCTAAAATTTCTATAGTTTTATCATTACTGCCATCATTAATAAAAATTAATTCCCATTCTTCTTTAAACTTAGTCATCAAATTTACTATCTTGAGATATAATAAAGGAATATTTTTTTCTTCATTATAAACTGGAACTACAAAAGAAATTTTTTGCATTATTATTTTAAAGATAAATACCTAAAAGGATAAAAAGATGCGTATTAAATTCTGCCCTTATACAATCATATTAATTTTAATCTTCTCAGCTTTTTTTCTGCATACTATCTTCTTCCTTAATGAAGATCATACGTTAATGGTTGCTTATGAAACTGGAGATTCTGGACATTTGGCGTATGGTTTAATGAATATGTTTAACTATCCTATTTTTAGCCAATATAATTATTATTTCACTGCTAGTTATGGTTGGATATTTAATGATATAAGTTTTTTAGTTATATTAATATTAAAATTTATTGGACAGTTATTTGGGGTTTACGACCAACCAATTTTTGGGATACTTGATAACCAACCTATTTTTAATAGTGCAATGATAGCAATTAATTTTACCTTTGCTCTATTATCTATATTGGTATTTTTTAAACTATCTAACTTATTATTTAATAATAAAAAAATAGCATTTATCGCCAGTTTGTTTTTTATTTTTTTACCTTGGGCAGCGATTTATTCTTATTGGCTTAAATCTGATGCAACTGGTATGTTCTTCATACTAACAGCAGTTTTATATTTAGTCAAATTCATAAAACAAGAACCCAAATTAGTTTATTTTTATATTGCTTTTATATGTTTAGTGTTGACAACATTCAGCAAAATGTATCATGGATTTTTGTTATTTCCAATCTTTTTACTGTTTTTTTTAGCATATTGTGATAAGTATAAGATAAATTATTCAGAATATTTACTTTCTAAAAACTTTTTTAAAATATTAATATCATTGCCTTTATTATATTTATTAATAGTTCTCATAATACATCCATATGCAATTTTTGATTTCGACAACGAATATACTAAACGCTGGATGTTTATGCCTTGGGAAGTATTTATTAAATTCTTTCTGCCGAGTTCATATACTGGTGAAATGGGTGGTATGCATGGAAGAATTCCATTTTTAACTAGTTTTTATAATTGGTTTTCCCTGTATAGTAAAGAACCGTTGATTTATCTTAATGTTTTATTGCTGTATCTATTGATTATTCCAGTAATCTTTCGGAAAAAACTAGCGTTATTATTTATAGTAAGTGTTATTTTTTGCAATTTATATTTGGGTATTGTTATATTTGGTAATCGAACCATGCACTATCATTTAAGATATATCTATCCTATTGCTCCTTTACTAATCTTAAATATTATTGCTGTTAGTATATATATATGGAATTGGTTAAAAAAATTACCAACTAGTTATTATTTAAAACCTGTATTTATTAGTTTAGGTGGAATTTTGCTTATATTAGCTTTTGCAGATAATATCATAATTACAACTAACTCTTTATTAGCCAAGGCAGCTTACAAACATTCCACTATTTATCAGCTTAGAGAGTTCATGCAGAAAAATTCAGCTATTTTTAGTCAGCAGAAGATTCTAATGGGAATCAGTGTAGCATCATTTCCACCTAAATTAACTTGGATAAATCCACCGGCTTCAGTTTCTTGGGTAACAGATCAACAACGACATGAAAGTAATGTAGATTTAACTGCTGATATATTTTCATTATCTTGGACTTCTGGCAAATATGGTTTACAGTTTATTAAAAATCTTGATTTAAACTTTTTAATTCTCAATGAAGGACATAGTAAAATATATCGTGATTATATTAGAAAAAACCATTTTAAACCAATCAAAATATTTCGTGCTAGTAACAAAGAGTTTAAAACCTTTACTACTTGGTTTCCATCTGTAAATAAACAATTTAAAACGCTCGATGCTACCTCTAAACTCATTGATATACATCGTGATCATAGTGCTATTATTGGTTCAACAATCATAATATACGCAAAAAAAGATTTGCAGTTGACATTATACACGAAAATAACTAAAATAGCCGTAAATACTAAATAGTTAATTTGAATGTATAAACCGACCGGATTTTTAGCCAAACAATATTCCGTAACTAACGAAACTATCCAAAACTGGATAAAGGAGGGTAAATTTGATAAAGTTAAAAAGACTAAAGGAGGGCATTACCGAGTATGGGTTGACGAACCAACAATCACTATTCTCTACGCAAGAGTTTCAAGTTCCAAGCACATCTTTACTCAGACAAGAACAATTGCTCAAAAATAAGTACCCTGAAGCAACATTTATCTCTGACATTGCCTCTGGGTTTAACCAAGATAGACGAGGTTA
>JASFYV010000313.1:0-4693 GCA_045046925.1 Candidatus Marithrix sp.
GCTGGAGAATTAGTCAAAAAACCAAATGCTTCTATTGGTGCAATGGTTAATAAACTATCATTGATATTACGAGCATCAAAGCGTCCATTTTCTCCCAAACGTAAATAATCAGCAGTACTGGCATGAAAGCTTCCTTGTATATCTAATTTAGCATTTTCTCCAAATATAATTCCGTATGGATTAAGAAAATACATATCAGCATTAGGAATAGTCGAACGGATTAAGCCATCGATGTTGGAAAGATTACCACCAGTCACTCTACTGATAATATTATTGATATTGCTAGAACCAGAAAAGGTAGCACTTTCCAAACTATTTAAGTTAAAATCCTGAAAACTATGAAATAAATTTCCACCATATTGCTGACCTAAATCAGAGGTAATTTGAAAATTTGGACCTGGTAAGTTTATATTTTGACCAAGTGTGCCATCAGTAATTACTTCGGCATTTATAGAATTACAAATTAGCAATAATAATAATTTTTTTAGCATAATAATTCTCAAATATCTGTATATATTATAATTTTCTTAATTAGTTCTGCAAATAGTATACTGCAATCCAGTTCAAACATGAAAAAATTAGTTTATGATAGTTTATTTGATGTAATTCGTAACTGATATTACGCAGAAAACTATAGATTGTCGGAATTCAAAGCAAAGCTTTGCAAGATTCTTGTTTTAAATTATACAAAGCTTCGCTTTGGACTCCAATTTCTTAATGGCTCTCTGCGTAACATCAGTTCGCAAATTCATTACATCCCACGTAAAATCTATTTTCATAGCATTTCTTGATTGGATAGATTTATAGTAATATTAACTCTCTTAAAAAATAGAGTAATAATATTAAGTATCTATTAGTAAATATGATAGAATGAATATGCTATTGTCCTAATAAACCAAACCACACTATGATAATTCTTAATCAAGATTAACGATAGTTTTAAGATAACAAAGAGACATATAACATTGAAAAAATACTTCTGGCAATTACCAATTTTTAATATAATTGCTACTCAGTGGCTCATTAACTGGCAACAGATATAAAATGAATAACAGAAATTCATATCAAATTGCTAAACGCTTTAGAGGTTTTTTACCAGTAGTGGTAGATGTTGAAACTGCCGGTTTTAATTCAGAACGTGATGCTTTACTAGAAATTGCTATAGTACTATTACAAGTTGATGAACGAGGACAATGGAGACGACTTCAAACTTATGCCTGCCATTTGACACCTTTTGAAGGAGCAAACCTTGACCAAAAAGCCTTAGATTTCATTAAAGTTGATCCACATCACCCATTTCGGTTTGATGTTCCAGAGGCTGAAGGTTTAGAAACTGTTTTCTCTCCTATACGTCGGGCAGTAAAAATGCATGATTGTAGCAGAGCTATTTTAGTTGGTCATAATCCTATGTTTGATTTAAGCTTTATTAAAGAAGCATGCAAACGCACTAAAGTTAAAATGCCGTTTCATCGTTTTAGTACTTTTGATACTGCAACTTTAGGTGGATTAGCTTATGGACAAACAGTATTGGCTAGAGCAGCCCAAGCTTCTGGTTTGGCATGGGATAGTAATGAAGCTCATTCAGCAATTTATGACGCAGAGCGTACAGCAGAATTATTTTGTAAAATAGTTAATTTATGGGGTAAATGGCGGAAAGAATTTAAAATTTATGATGAAATAAAGGATAATAGTAGGAATCATCATTAATAATTGGCATTTATTTTGCATAGTTTAATGTCAACATGATTCAGATAATTCCTACCTATTTTGGATTATGATTGGGTCACTTGAATGCTGGTCACATTCAAGTGTATCCCCTTAAATCCTTATACAATTTTCCGCATTAATGTAATTGCTAACGTTAAAAATAATATTGGTGGCAATAAAGCACTTATAGCTGGATGTATATTATATACCAATCCCATATTACCCATAGTTTGATTCAACATATGAAACACAACTCCAATCAAAGCTCCAACTAAAACTCGTTGCCCAACTGATACGGTACGCAAAGAACCAAATACAAATGGAGTGGCTAAAAAAATCATGGTTATACAAACCAACGGATAACTTAAACGAGTCCAAAATGCTAATTCATATTTGGCAGTACGTTGGCCATTTTGGCGTAAATATTTAATATATTTATATAATCCAATACTCGATAATTTATGTGGACGAATTACTACTATTTTAACTAATTCTGGGCTTAAAATTGCTTTCCACACCACAGTATCTAAATATTGACGGGTGACTTGAGTAGTTTCAATTATATGTTTTTCCACTTCTTTTAATAACCATTTACCATTTTCATACAAGGCATTTTTAGCTTTAGTTATACTTTTTAAATGTTGCTCAGCATCAAATTCATATAAAGTTATTCCTCCAAATCCTCCATCTGGATAAATTGTACGAATATTAATAAAATCTAATTTATCTCGTGACCAAAATCCATAATTAGTAAGAAATACCATCAATTGCTGTTCATGTTCTGACTGAGCAGTAGCTCGCATCTGATTAGCATGTTGGCCAGTTGTAGGAGCAATAAATTCACCGATTAGCATAATAAAGACAGTTAGAATTAATCCAACTTTTAATATGGAAATTACAATGCGTACTGTGGAAATTCCCGTGGCACGCATCACTGTTAATTCACTATTATTAGCTAACATGCCTAATCCCAATAAACTACCTAATAAGGCAGCACTAGGAAATAAATCATAAATATGTCTGGGAATTTCTAAAGCAACATATTGAATTACTTGCCATAAGCCATAGCGTTGTTTGCCAATGTCGTCAATTTCATCAATAAACTCAAAAAAAGTAAACAATCCAACTAGAATTAATAAGACAATTAAGATACCACTTAATACCGTTTTGCCAATATATCTATCGAGAGTTTTCATATTCAATACTAAGTAATACCTTGTTTTAAAAGAAATTCTTTATATTTCATATCAGTATTTAGAATATGGTTTATCCACCATTTAGTCAAATATTGGAGCAGTTCTTCGGGTACTGAGGTATTACATTTCATTGTATTTTTGCATAACTCAATCACTTTCAAGCAGTAAACTTCATGATCATGTTTTTGTGCAGATAAACCAGGATAAGCGTGTTTTTGTAATAATAATTCTTCTGTATCAAAATGATTATTGGCATATTCCATCATTTTATTCAATAAATCTGAAACTACTTCTGAACGAACATCTGTTTTAGAGTTTGCTAATAAAAGATTAATCATATTAATGATCTGTTTGTGTTGTTCATCAAGTATTGTAATTCTAACACTAAACGATAAATCCCAATTAATCTTATCCATTTATTTTCCTGTGTAGTGATATTTATTTAATTTGTGGACTAGGATCAGTCAATAACATAGTTGGTTCGGTAAAAGGAGCTAATCGTTCTAAAAAATTTAATACTTCTAATATCATTGAACCTTTAAAAAATTGCGTATCAGGAATATCCATCCAAATTTGATCGGCATAACTATATATTTTATAAGGAGTATCTCCAATACCATCGGCATTACGATCAAAACCAATATAGTCATCCCAATAGTTGCCTTGCCATACATTGCGATTAGCTGTATTCGCACCTTGAACTGCAACTTGATTATGATTACCAATAAATTGATTATTTTTTAAGATACTACCCTGCCAATCATTATGAAATAATATTCCTATATCATTATAAGCAATTTTATTATTAATAAAGCTATTAGTAGTATCAGGTTGATAAGGTGACAGGTCTGAATAAATGCCAGTAGCACAATAAATAATTTGATTATTTTCTACTATAACATTACTGGTTTCTTTAAAACCTATACCCATACCTATAGTACCTAATGAATTAGAAATAACATTACCTCGTAATTCAACATTATCACTATACATTAAAAAAATGCCAGTCGAATTTTTATCATAATGGTTATTTTCTACTCGATTAAATTGGCTATACATAAGGTGTAACGCATATCTACCTCCAACTGAAGTATTATCTGCTATCAAATTATTTTTTGAATACCACACTACACTATCACGAGAATTAGTTATTTTATTTTTAACAATTTTATTATTCATGCTATACCAAAGCCGAATAGCATCTCCTCGTAAACCTAATGAGAATGGTTTAGAGCTAATTTTATTGCGACGTACAATATTATTATCAGATTGCTGTAAATCTATTCCAAACAAACAGTTATCAAGAATATTATCTTTTATGATATTGAAGTTACCACGAACCTGTATACAAGCATCAATTTGATTATGTGATTCTCCAGAATTAGTGATATGTAAATTGCGTAGTTGAGCCCCATCAGTATCTAAATAAATAACCGTATTTTTCCCACCACCATCAATTATTACTTCATTATTGCCATCAATAGTAATTGGTATATCTATAATCAAAGGACCAGCATAAATACCAGCTGGTATTATTAAAGTATCATTAGGATTGGCTTTATCTATTAATGGTTGTATGGATGGTAGAGCTAATACTGATGAAATTAGGAGGTTTAGACAAATTAATAGTAAAATTTCATATTTTAGGATGCAAAATGTATAATATTTCGTCATATAAAGTTGAATAATTGACAGGTGGTTAATTCATTAAGATACAATATAAGTAAGGGTGATAATTATTTTGCTTATATCCTATCAACTGTAATTAAATTAATAATTAAAATCAATGT
>JASFYV010000314.1:0-9187 GCA_045046925.1 Candidatus Marithrix sp.
TCATTGCTTAAACAAGTTGGACCAGCTTCATTAGTTTCGTTGGTTGCACCAGTAGAATCTTGTTGCAAACTAGTTGGAAGGGTAGTTATATCAGTAGCATTAGCAATGTCATCATTGTTAGGAGCAGCCATACTGATTGTAGATATTAATAGAATAATTCCACTTATTAAAACAGATATTTTGTTCATTAGAATTGTTTCCTATTGAATTTAAAATGAAAAAACGCCGAAATACGATTGTATCCCGACGTTGTTAAAAGTTCAAGTATTTCCTAAGTAAAAATTACATATCTTATTTTTTACCACCTTTCTTTGATTCTACTACTGGTTCTGAATCTGCTGTAGGTGCAGGACAACTTGCTGGACGTATAATTTGTGCAGTATCACCATTCTTACCAGTTGAAGAAGTGTTATTGGATACGTTCAAGTGAACTTGTACATCTCCATCTTCAAGTTGGAAAGAAGCTTCATAACCAATTGCTCTACCATTAGCATTCTCAACCCATGAGAAATTTGAGCTACCACCTTTTACAACTTTATTGCTATTACCACCAATAGTTACCCAAGCATCACCATCACTTCTTTCTGCTTCATAAGGGGCATTTTCTAATACTAGGACGTACATGGTATTAGTATCACAGTCATAACGTGAATACAGATCAGATAAATTAACTTTACCGTTACCAGCACAATTACCATCTGAACCTACGCTACCAGCAGTACACATATTAGCCGATAAATCTGCATTTAAATCCCATTCTGAAATGTCACCATCAATTGTAGCAGAACCTTCGGTTGGGTTAATTTCAGCAACATAGTCCGTATCTGTAGCATTTGAAGCTGGTTCTGGCTCAGGAGTTACTTCTGGTTCAGGGGTAACTTCTGGCTCAGGAGTTGGTTCAAGGATTACTGAAGCTGGATCAGGAGTAGTTGTTCCACAATCGGTTGGTGCTACACCACAATTAGGTGCTGTAATGGTTCCTAATGCTGATTTTGGATTACCACCAGTTTTTACTAAAACTCCAACATCGGTAGCAGCATAATCATCATCTACTGTAAGTGTAAATACTTGCCCATCAGCAATACCACCATCAGTATCCCATTTGACCATCCAGTTTACACTATCTTTTAATAATCGATCAGAACGGCCACCTTGGCCTGATTCAAAACCACTAGATGGAGAAGAACTAACAACTTTACCTTCACAGTTTTCAATACCTAAACTCCAGTGGCTTAAATCTCTTCCAGTTTGAGAAACCTTATAAGACCAGTCATTACCAGTTTTACCAAGGAATTCAATAGTGAATGAATTACTACCACCACCTGCTGCAAGAGTTACAGAATCACCACCATCAACATCGCAAGAAGCATTAGTATCAGTTGGTTCTGGATCAGGTGTTGGCTCTGGAGTTGGTTCTGGATCAGAAGTTGGTTCTGGACAAGATTGCGGCGCATCCATTGCAGTTGGCAAAGTATTTACCATAGCCACGCCATCATTGATACATTCGGTAAATACATATGATACAAAGTCACCTTCCATATCAGCAGTCTTAGTAAATCTGAAACCAATAGTGTAAGTACCAGTTTGTCCAGAGGTAAGACCGTTAACAAAATCCAGTCCCATTCCAGTTAATTCTGCTTCAGTTAAACGAGTGTAACCATCATTGGCAACTTTAGTTCCAGAGTCAATTTCTTGTGGAACACTACGTTGTGCATCCCAACTAAAGTAATTATTATGAATTGGTAAGTCGCCTAAATCACCGCGATTATAGCTACTGAAGCTAGACCAACCGATATTTTTCTTAGTTACGTCTTTGAAGGTTACATTTTCATATAAACCTACGCCAGAAGAAGCATTAGAATCATTATCAGGTGCAAAGTGAATTGCATATCTAGTACCAGAAAAATCAAATACATAATCAGTAAAATTAATATTTTCTCCTTGATAATAAACTGGATTTTCTGGAGTTGAATTAGCACTAATGGCTACTATAATAGTGTCACCATCTTGTTTAACGGCTGTACCGTAAATTTCAAATCCATTATCACCAGTTCTGTCACCAACAGCGTCAGTAGCATATAACCATTCATTTTCTGGTTCGTCTATATCACAATCTACAACTGGCTCAACCTCTTCCATTGTGCCACAAAATTGGATATTAGAAATATCAGGTATGTTGCCACCACCATTTACTGGAATACTGGTATTACTGAATGCTTCACCTTGAGCAGAATCAGGTGCATAACTGCCAGTATTAGTACCACCTTTCAAAATCACATAGCTAATATCAGCAGTTGTTGTACTCCAAGTTCCACTTTCTGCATCACCAGTTATGGTAACAACATCATTATTGCCTTCTGGTTTTTCAAATACATAATTGCCATCATTCCATTCAAATTTAGCTAATAAAATACCGCTTTCATCTGGACATGAAGTAATTTGTGGAGGTTCTGGATGTATTTCTACTGGAGTACCGCAGAATTCAACTGTAGTAATACCATCTGCACTACCAAATGAGCCTTTTAATGTATCATCTGCAATATTACCAACTTCTGTATTATTAACAACTAAATGAGTTATTTCACCGTCAGATACAGACCAAACTCCACCACTACCATTACCTTCTAATCTTATGGAATCATTATTGGCAGCAGAATCGTCTGCTACATAGTTAGAACCGTTCCAGTTAAACTTGGCAAATACACTGGAATCCATTTCATTGCAAGTAACTTTAGGTGGATGTACGATAGGAGGTATATCATCAAGACAAGTAGCAACTGCTTCTATGTCTGTATATGGTTTAATATTACTGCCATCTATTACAGAAATTGTATCAGTAGCTATATCTAATTCAAATAACTTTGGAGAACCATCTACAATCAATAACAATGTTTGAGTGTTACCAGGAAGAATTTCAACAGTTTCAACATTACCACCTAATCCAACTCCAGCTAATGGACCTTCAATAATTCCAGTTAGAGGAGTATAAACGTAAACTTCGTCCCCATTAGCATAGTAAATCTTTTTGCCATCAGCACTCCAAGAAAGGTCTTCAATAGTAGAAGTATATTTTTGCCGTTTTCTTGGGGTATCGTTTGCTAAGCAAGCCTTAAAGCCATCAGTTGAATAAGGCATTTCTAAAGTAGAATTAGCTGGATCAGTTAAATTAGTTTTACCTAATCCGCATTCTTCTGACCAAAACCATAAATCATCAGTTATTGGATTAAAAGAAATGGCAGATACTTCGGTGCCACATACTTTAGTGTCTTGCAAATCAAAACAAATATCACCGATGGATTGAGGTGAACCATCAGTAGTACTGATCTTATACAAATGTCCGGCTGGATGACCTTCTGGATCATCACCAGAAGAACCATATAGTTCATGAGCAGCATTCATATCCAGACCTTCAATATCATAGCCAGGATTCATAGCGCCCAATGGGCTTACTGCATATGTGCCACGATCAATTGTAACAAACTGAGAATTGTTTAATCCTTCGTCGTGAACACCATAAATAATATTACAATCAGCGTAAACGTTCATAGCTGTAGCCATGCTACCAACTATTAAACATTTTAGTATTGCTTCTCGTAATGGATCTTTTGATAATTTACGCATTTTATGTTACTCCTATCGAATTAAATCTAATTTTTTAACTAAACAATATATTTGAAAGTTCAAACTATTATTAAAGGAATTCTGTAATTGACTAATTATACGATAATATTAAAAAATACTATCTAAAAACTATTAAATAATAAAGTATGCTAAATATATGCCAAATTTATATGATTGATTTTATTAAAATATTATTAATATAGTTTTGTAAATTGCAACTTTATATTGCAAAAAAAAATGCTGAATACGAAAATTATCGTTCAGCATTTTTAAAAAGCAAATTTTAGATTTACCCAATATTTTTTAATATTGGATGTATTAACTAATTCTTAGCCTTCTTCTATTATTACTAACGGTGGAGGACATACAGCTAGACCTTCAATATCATTATAAGGAGTACCATCTACACCAGCATCAAGTGTAACTTCACAAGTATCTGGATCAAGAATTTTTACCATTTGGGTTTTATTATCATGATAACCAATTAATAAAGTTCCATCTTGCAAAACTTCTAAAGCTTCAATTTCTGGGCCTTGGATACCGCAAACAGATACAAACTCATTGTTAGTGTATACTTTTAATTCCTGTGGCACGTTGTTATCGTTAGAAGCATCTGGATCATTATTTCCATGATTATTTTCTATAAAATAAACACTATTTCCATCATTTGACCAAGATAAATCTTCTATTTCTGCATTAGCAGGACTACTTACAACTGCATTACCAGTTATTGGATTAATACTTAATAGACCTTCGCCTTCAGCCCATCCAATTAATGCACCAGTTAGTGGATTAAAAGAAATACCATCGATTTCTAATCCATTTGGTTCTCCAACCATAGTTTTTGCACCAGTATTCATATCAATGGTATATATAGCTCCTGGATTACTAGTATCATCACCAGCACTGCCATACATTACACCATCAGGGGAAATATCTAAACCTTCAATATCAGCACCTAAATGAGTTTCACCTAGTTTAATAAATCCAGTGGATGGATGATATTTGAAGATCATTGAATCATTCAAACCACGATCATGAACACCATATATATAATCACAATTTGTAAGTTCAGCAAATACTGGCATGGTTATTATACCTATGCCTAAAGTAGCAATTATAGTAGATAATTTGGTTGACATTAAGTTCTCCAATGTTAGTGATTATTTCACATATTTTTTTTCAAATTGCAATGCAAGTTGCAACACAAGTATTTTAAAGTAATAATTTAATTCTAAAACAAATGTAAAACATTAAAACTTTAGTTAACAATAATTATTTTAAGCACATAATATACCATACAATAATAATTAATTTTATTAAAGTAATACCCTAAATTTTGCATCATTTTTTGAATTTATATTAAAAATCAATTAGAATGGTTTATTTCCCCAAATTCATTACGAAGGATTCATCTTATGATTGACACAGATGGTTATAGAATGAATGTGGGTATCATTATAGCGAATCAAGATGGGCAATTATTATGGGCAAAAAGAATCAGACAAAATGCTTGGCAATTTCCACAAGGTGGTGTCAAAGTTCATGAAACTCCAAAACGAGCTTTGTTTCGAGAACTGTACGAAGAGTTAGGTTTAACTACTAAACAAGTACATGTATTAGGTGCAACTCGTGGTTGGTTGCGTTATCGTTTGCCACATCATTTGATACGTTATCATCAACAGCCTTTATGTATTGGTCAAAAACAAATTTGGTATATTCTGCGTTTATTAGCTGATGATAATAATGTCAGCTTAGATTGTAGTAATACTCCAGAGTTTGACCAGTGGTCATGGGTTGATTATTGGTATCCATTGACAGAAGTTGTTTATTTTAAAAAAGAAGTATATGAAAATGCTTTGGCAGAGCTACATCCTTTAGTATCCTCATATAAACGTCGAGTAACTTATAAATTACCCCAAAAAACAACTGGGACAAATTTATTAGCTAATTATAAAAATGGATTGGATAAGCATAGCCTTGTATATTAATAATATTATTTATTTACAAACAGTATGGCTGTTAGAAACCAAAATTAAATTACAGGATTTTATAAATGCTAGTTATACCAGCAATCGATCTAAAAGATGGTCAATGTGTAAGATTAAAACAAGGTCGTATGGAAGATGATACTATATTTTCCGATGAGCCAGTGAAAATGGCAGAACGTTGGATAAATACTGGAGCCCGTCGTTTACATATTGTAGATTTAAATGGAGCTTTTGCTGGCAAACCGGTTAATGCTTCAGTGATAAAAGAAATTACAAAAACTTACCCTAATATCCCAATTCAAGTTGGTGGTGGTATTCGTGACAAAGAAACTATCCAAACCTATTTAGATATTGGAGTAAAATATGTAATTATAGGTACTAAAGCAATTGAAAATCCTGAATTTATTACTGAAATATGTCAAGAGTTTCCTGGCCATATTATAGTTGGTTTAGATGCTCGTGATGGTAAAGTTGCTACTGATGGTTGGGCAAAAATATCTAAATATAGTGCTATTGATATGGCACAAAGATTTGCTAAAGATGGAGTGGAAGCTATTATATATACCGATATCAGCCGTGATGGTATGATGCAAGGTTTAAATGTAGCTGCAACTGTTGAACTAGCTAAAACAATATCAATTCCAGTAATAGCTGCTGGAGGAGTTACTACTATTGAAGATATTATAGCCTTGTGCAAAGTAGAAGATCAAGGTATTAATGGAGCTATCACTGGCAGAGCTATTTATGAAGGTACTTTAGATTTTACTGAAGCTCAAAAACTAGCTGATGATTTTTAATTCTGAGAGTTACATAGTTTAGCAATAAATTTTGTAACTCCAATTATCACAATCTATTCTCAACATCCTGATTGGGAATATTCTAAACTATAAAAAATCCCTCATGTTTAAATTTAATCTACTTACTATTTTAATCTGTTCAAGCATAATTTTATTACAGCCAGTTTATGCAATAATTACCGTTGTGTCTGGCGATAAACAAGTTATGAAATTAGAAACTAATTCTGAAGATGTTATGTTTAAAGTTATTGATGAACAAGGTAACCCAAATACTAGAGAAACAGTTAAATTTCAATTAACTAATCCATTTGGTAATACGGTGGTTTTACAAGGTTTAACCGCATACCGTGCAGAACCAAATAACAATGGAGAAGTTATAACTAGTTTACAAAATCCTACAGTTATAGGAAATTATATTATTATAGCCAAATTAGAAACAGATGCTACTCAATCTGCAAATGCGGTGATAATAGTTGAATCATTAGATGACAAACCTACTGACATAGATAATCCACCGATTGTTGATATCCCAATAGAAACTTCAGCTAAATTATCTTTAGTTACTGGTGATAAACAAACGATTAAGGCTGGGTTTGATTCTGAAAATATTGTATTTCAAGTTGCAGATGAACAAGGCAATCCGATTACTGGACAAATAGTTAAATTTCAATTACAAGATTCCACTGGTAGTATTACCACTTTGCAAGGTTTGACTGTTTATGAGTCTCAACCTGATGCTGATGGATTGGTTAAAACTAGTATGCAAAGTACTGGGGATATAGGTAATTATTCTATTATAGCTAGGTTGACAGGAAATGCCATTCAATCGGCAAATGCTAATATTATTGTAACAGCCGGATTAGTTGACATATTTAAAGTAGTGGCTGGTAATAATCAAACTATCTTTACTGGTGAAACTTCTGCTAATATTTCTTTTCAACTAATCGATATTTTTAATAATAATATTCCAAATGAAATAATTAATTTTCAAGTCATTGATCCAGATAGTAATATTATGGATAATGGCATTACTACTGCTGCTAGTGATATTAATGGAATAGTAATGACTCGTTTAGAATCAGTCAGTGTGAAAGGTAATTATATCATTAGAGCTATATTGGCTACCGATATTAGCAGAACAATACAAGCCACAATTCAAGTTGTTACAGCAGTGCCGATTTTACCTAGTTTAGGATTTGGCACATTTATTAATGAACAAGCTGAGTTAGTTGATAATAGTGCTATTTTTAATGGTGGAATAGCAGTTAATGATACAAATTTTAGCCAAGAAACAATTCTAAATACTGATGATTCGGTCGTAATTGAAGGTTTTATAACTGTTGCAGATGAACATGTTGGTAATAAAGCAGATATTATTTTGCTTGCCAGCTATAATCCTTTAAATAATCCAGAACTATTTTTTATGGTTGGCAGTGGTCAAAATGTCCAGCTTTGGAATGGAGATTTAAATAATTTAATAGCGTATGAAGAAATTGCTAATTTAGAAAAAACTCAATTTGTACCAATATATGAAGGTAAACTTAATGATATTGGAATTTGGAAAGTATATTTTGGATATCGGCTAGAAGATGGCACAATTGTGTTTAATGGCAATCAAAGTATTAATTGTGCAGTAAAAAATTGATATAGTAATTCTTAATTATGAATGCTTAATTCTTAATTAAATTCAAAATCGATTAATATTACTACTCAGTTAAATAATGTTTTAGAAATATAAATTCGGTTGTCATTTCCGAAATTTTAAATATTTAGACATAGCTGAGTAGTTATCATTAATTAATAATATCACCATATTTATAATAAAAACGCAATATTTTTACCTAGTTTTTTAATAGCATTACTTTCAATTTGACGGATTCGTTCGGCTGATACTTGATAATCTTTGGCTAATTCCTGCAAAGTAACTTTTTTATCACTAAGCCAACGTTTTTGCAAAATATCTTGACTACGATTATCCAATTTTTTAATGGCACTATATAAATGTCCATAACCACGATCTTGCCAATTATGTTGCTCCACTAAAACAGCAGGATCATAACGGTTATCTTCTAAATAACCAGATGGAGCATATGTTTCTCCTTCATCATCATCACTATCGGTTGGACCATCAAATGAGATATCGTGACTATTTAAACGTTTTTCCATCTCTCGTACATCTTTAGTATTAACTCCTAAATCTTCTGCAACCTTTTCAACCTCAGCTTGGGTTAACCAGCCTAAACGCTTTTTTGCACTACGCAAATTAAAAAATAACTTACGTTGGGATTTAGTTGTTGCTACTTTAACAATTCGCCAGTTGCGTAAAATATATTCATGTATTTCTGCTCGAATCCAATGTACAGCAAAAGATACTAAACGTACTCCAAAACTAGGATCGAATCTTTTTACTGCTTTCATCAACCCAATATTGCCTTCTTGAATTAAATCTGCTTGTGGCAAACCATAACCACGATAGCTATTTGCAATATGCATTACAAAACGTAAATGTGACATAACTAAAATGCGAGCTGCTTCTAAATCATTATTACTTCGTAATATTTCTGCTAATTCACGTTCTTGTTCAACTGTTAACATAGGAATGGTTTTAATTGCCTGCGAATAATTTTCAATACTAGAACCAGGAATAGTAAGGCTTTGGTTTAAAGGTAATTTATGCGACATAATATTTCCTCCATTGTATTCTTGACTATTGTAGTCAAGTATTATAAAAAAGTCAAGTTATTTTTTAAGTTTATGATAATAAAACCAAATTAAAAA
>JASFYV010000315.1:0-14801 GCA_045046925.1 Candidatus Marithrix sp.
AATGCCATGTTTTTAGTATAAGAAATGTAACTACATGATATCTATTAATATAGATTTAATTTATGACTGTTATAAATAATTTTAATTAAACGTATCGTAATGATTTATAAACATAAAAAGTTAGCATGGGCATGGTAGGTAGTTACATATTTTTTAACAATAGTTCGGACGGTTTTGAAATTTACAACTTTAATTACTATCTCTCATTTAATATCAAATAAAGTAATTCCTAATTGCATTTTATCTTGGTATAGACATCTTTTCCAAATTAAAGAACCCATACTATTTTTTTAATTTTGGTAGAGTGAGCAATTACATATAAAATATCAATTAATTTTAACATTGAAATCAAAATAAGATAAAAACTATAAATAACAATAATATAATTACATAAAAATATTTAGGCACAGATTTTTAAATATGATAATATCCAAATTTTATATAAAAAACTTTTTACTACTTTACATTGTAACGATTGGATGTTACTCTGATTTAAAATTTGTGTCCTAACCTTTTTGAGGACAAACTTTGTGTTTTCACGTGTAAAACTTACACTCAAATTATGTCGTTTAAATTTGCAAAATTTGATTAAAAAAACTCCAACTTATGTTCCACGTCCTGAACATAATTTATCACGCCATAACATAAGTCAAGCAGCTTTAAATGTTTTATACCAATTGCATAAATCTGGTTATCAAGCATTTTTGGTTGGTGGTGGGGTACGAGATGTATTATTAGGGCGAACTCCTAAAGACTTTGATATTGTTACTAATGCACTGCCAGAACAAATTAAAAGTCTATTTAATAGTTGTCGGTTAATTGGTCGTCGATTTGTATTGGCCCATGTGCGTTTTAATAGAGAAATTGTTGAAGTTGCTACATTTCGTGCTACTCACACTGATGGTAAGGGTGAAGGGGTAATTGAAAATGGGCAGATTGTTCGTGATAATGTCTATGGTAGTACCGTAGATGATGATGCTGGTCGACGTGATTTTACCATTAATGCCATATATTATAATATAAGCGATTTTTCATTAATCGATTATGCTAATGGTATAGGGGATTTACAAGCTGGAATAATCAAGTTAATTGGTGATCCAGTATTACGTTATAAAGAAGACCCGGTGCGTATGTTGAGAGCAATTAGATTCGCAGCTAAACTAGAATTTACTATTGCTCCTAAAACTGCAGCACCAATTCCAGAATTAGCTGGTTTACTTACTAATATACCTCCAGCTCGCTTATTTGAAGAAGTATTAAAACTATTTCTTAGTGGTCATGCAGTAGAATCATTTAAATTGTTATGTCAATATGGTTTATTTCAACAATTATTTCCCAAAACTGCGGCTTGTTTAGAAGATACAATAGCGTTAAAATTGATTGAACAAGTCATGTTTGATACAGATGAACGGATTAAAAATGATAAACCAGTTACTCCTGCTTTTTTATTAGCGGCCTTATTGTGGCCACCATTATTGTGTCAATTACCAGATAAACCAGCTAAAGGGGTTAATTTACAAGAAAAATTAATCGAAACTAGTCAAAGGTTATTAGCTAGAAATGCACAGCAACGAGTAGCTATTCCAAAACGCATTACTGTGCCTATGCAAGAGATTTGGTTGTTACAATTGCGCTTGACTCGACAGAATAAAGTTAAGAAAAAGAATATAAAGTTATTAGAGCATTCACAATTTCGAGCTGGTTATGACTTTTTATTGCTGCGTTCTAAGGCTGGCGAAAATCAGGTGACTGAATATGCAGATTGGTGGACAGATTTATTGGCAGATAAAAATGTAGTAGTTCCTGTTAAAAGATTCAGACGTAGGAAAAAAATTTAAATAAATATCGTATTTTATGAACTTAATTTAAAAAGGTAAGTAGATATGAATACAACTGGTAAAGGTAAAGCGGTAATTCAAACCACTATATTAGCTATAATTAGTGCATTCTTGTATTTTTTATTATATTACTGGTCAGATTATATAATGAATTGGTCACAACAAGGTGGTTGGTATTTTATCATTCCAGTTGTAATCGCTTTTGTTTTTTCTTTTGCTCATGGCACTTTTGCAAATCATTTTTGGGATATGCTAGGTGTCAAAGCAAAACCAGTTAAAAAATGAAGGATAACAGAATGCTAAAACAATTTGTATTTTTAATATTCTTGTTAGGATGTCCATTAGTTATAGCAGCCGAAACTATTCCACCAGAAGCTATTTTTTCTTTACAATGGCAACATGTATTATTTCTTCTAGTTGTAGGACTAATTGGAGGTTTAGTTAGTGGTTTTATAGGTTCCAGCGGAGCTTTTATTTTTACTCCGGCAATGATGATTATAGGTATTCCAGCTATTGTTGCTGTTGCAAGTAATATATGCCATAAATTTCCTAAATCTCTGGTAAGTGCTTTAAAACGGATTAGACATGGGTTAGTAGATATAAGACTAGCGATTGTAATAGGTATTTCAGCCGAAATAGGTATTTTATGTGGTGTTTCTTTACAGATTTATATCAGAAATGTTTTTGGAAATACTGGTTCTAATATTTATGTAACCACAATATTTTTATTAGTATTAGCGATACTTGGTTTGTATAATTTACGTACTGCTAAGAAAATGCGTGAAACCGGAGAATCTGAGCTATTTAAGAGGAGTAAACTGGCTCAAAAAGTACGTTCTATTTATATTCCTGGTACCATGATGTATTTCCCTAGTTTAGACACTAGAATTTCAGTATTATTTACTATTCCAATTGGTTTTTTTACTGGTTTATTAGCATCAAATATTGCTGTTGGTGGTTTTATCGCAGTACCAGCCATGATATATGTACTAGGTGCTGGTGGTTTAATGGCCTCTGCAACCCAACTATTGATAGCATTCATAATTGGGGTTGGTGGGACAGTCCAGTATGCAATCAGTGGCTTTGTGGATATTAGATTAGCAATGATTATTTTAGCTGGTTCACTACTTGGAGTTCATTTAGGTGCTATTGCAGCTACTTATGCCAAAGACTATTTGATTAAACTAGTCACTGGTATTTTAATGTTATTAATATTATTTAGCCTCAGTATCAAAATGCTAATATATATCAATGATATTGGTTATACTAAGTTTGTAATAGAAACAATAACTAGTCTGAATTATATTAGTTTCAACTTATTCAATTTAGCACTGATTTCTGGAACAGGTATTATCCTGTATATATTAATCAGAGGCACCATAAAATACAACAAAGCTCAAAGATTTATGGAAGAAGAATTAGCATTATCTCCTAAAATTGAGGAAAATAATGTTATATCATTTGGTCAATTATCGCCAACCGGCAGATTTGAAAAAATATTATTAGTAACAGATAGATCAAAAGCAACTATTGGTGCAACTAGGGAAGCTATTAGACTAGCTCAAAGAACAGATGGTAAATTAATTGCAATGTCTGTGGTTATGATGAACCCAGAACATGCGTCTTTGGCTAGGCAACTGATTGAAAAAGAAAATGATGATACTTTATCTCATTTAGAGCAAGTTAGAACAGAAGCTACTAAAGCTGGTGTTAGCTGTGATATTAGCGTACGTCATGGTATAGAGATTTATCAAGAAATTATCAATGAAGCTGAACAAAATCATGCAGATGTAATTGTAATGGGTCGTAGAGGCATGACTGGGCTTATGCGTTTGATGATGGGAAGTAACACTGCCAAAGTTATTGGTCATGCTCAATGTAGTATCTTAGTAGTGCCAAGAACAGCTATAATACAGAGTAGCAAAATTTTATTGGCAGTTGATGGTTCTCGTTATAGCGATATAGCGGCAAGTACAGCAATGAGTATTGCAAAACATATTCATGCTTCGGTTTTAGTAGTTTCAGTAGTTTATTCTGATTTAAAAGAAAAACGTTATACAGAAGCTGTACAAGAAATTAAACGAGTAGAAACTTTTTTAACTAAAGAAGGAATTGAAGTAACAGGAGAAGTTTTAAGTGGCCGACCAGCAGAAGTTCTAATTGAGATTGCTGAAGCGAAAGGTGTTGATTTAATCGTGATGGGAAGTCATGGGCGTACTGGTTTAGATAGAGTTATGCTTGGTTCAGTTTCAGATAGAGTCATCGGTTATGCTAATTGTGCAGTTTTGGTAGCCAAGTTTTAAACTTCAAAAATTTATAACTGGGTATATTTTGGAATTCAAATTTTTGGATTCCATTTCTAGCCATGTTATTTAATATTATAAATCACTAATAATTTGAGAAACAGGGTGAAAAAAACTGAGATAGATAAAATTGTCCTAGCCAGACTCGAAGATGCGGAAGTTTTGTTACAAGCTTCAAGATATGATGGTTCAGTATATTTGTGTGGATATGCTATTGAACTTGGTCTTAAAGCAAGAATTTGTCAAATACTCAAATGGGACAAATATCCGACCACTGGCAAATATGGAACCTTTAAGACACATGATCTAAGTATATTATTGCATCTAACAGGATTAGAAATCCAAATAAAATCCGACTTCTTCGCAGAATGGTCTATCGTTGCACAATGGAATCCTGAAGCTCGTTATAATCCAATTGGTAACGTTAATGAATCTGATGCCATTGAAATGTTGAATGCTTCAAAGGAGCTATTAAGACAGCTATGAAAGAGCAAGTTGAAAAGTTAAGAGAGATTGAAAAGGAAATATGTAAATCAAAAGGTTCATTTGAGCTTTTTGCACTATTTCTTCGAGAAGATACTACTGAGTGGGATTTAATAATTTCTTCTGATTGGGCAAGATTAGATAAGAAAGCAACAATTAAGTACATTGTAGAAAAAATTAAAAAGGTCTTTTCTGATCAAGAAATGTTGATGCTTTCTCGGTTAATTATTTTAGATAAAGACAATGCAGCACTAGAAGCAATTCATGGTGCAATGCAAGTTGAGCATGGATTAGCAGAAATATCTAATAGTGCTTTTTTTGGTCTAGCTATTAAACATGCTTATTTAATCACATCGAAAAAACAAGTTCATAGCTGACCGTTGATGTGCTAGATAATTTAATATTTTAACTGCACTTAGAAAACTCCTCAATAGTTTTAATTTCTTATTCAAACAATTCATAAATCAATTTTATTTAGTCTATGTATATCATTGCTATGAATTAACATTATAAACAAGCAATTATTTATATCTTTTTATAGATTTTTATAAAAAAGTCCTTAATTTATACCCTAAATATCAAACTTAAAATTAAACCTAAAAAATGTTCAAAAATCCCCTTACTAAAATATTTGGCAGTCGTAATGACAGAACTGTCAAACAAATGTTCAAAGATGTAAAAAAAATAAATGATTTAGAAGCAACCGTATCAACTTTAAATGATGATGAATTAAAAGCTAAAACAATAGAATTTCGCCAGCAAGTTAAGGCAGGAACAACCCTAGATGAATTATTACCAGAGGCTTTTGCTATAGTCCGTGAAGCTGGTAAAAGAGCTCTAAATATGCGGCACTTTGATGTGCAATTAATTGGAGGCATGGTATTACATACTGGTAAAATTGCTGAAATGCGTACTGGAGAAGGTAAAACGCTAGTTGCCACTCTTGCAGCTTATTTAAATGCTTTGTCTGACAATGGTGTACATGTAATTACGGTAAATGATTATCTTGCCAAGCGTGATGCTGAATGGATGGGGAATATTTATAATTTTTTAGGTTTGACAGTAGGCGTAAGTCTATCTGGTATGTCAACAGAAGAGAAGCGAGCAGCTTATGGAGCTGATATTACCTATGGAACTAATAATGAGTTTGGTTTTGATTATCTCCGTGATAACATGGCTTTTAGCACCGAAGATAAGGTTCAAAAGAAACTAAATTTTGCCATTATTGATGAAGTTGACTCTATTTTAATTGATGAAGCTCGTACCCCACTGATTATTTCCGGTCCTACTGATGATAATTCAGATTTATATAAACGGATTAATGTCATAATTCCTGATTTAAAACCTCAAGAACGTGAAACTAAAAAAGAGGAAGAAGTAGAAGTTCCAGGTGACTATTTTATTGATGAAAAAAATAAACAAGTATCACTTAGTGACGAAGGCCATCAACATATTGAAGAATCTTTAGTTAAAGAGGGTATTCTAAAAGAAGGAGAGAGTCTGTATGATGCTACTAATATTAGCATGATGCATCATATTTTAGCAGCTTTACGGGCTCATACTCTATTCCAAATTGATGTTGATTATATTGTTAAAGATGACCAAATTATCATTGTTGATGAATTTACTGGTCGGCAAATGCCAGGTCGTAGATGGTCGGAAGGTCTGCATCAAGCTGTGGAAGCCAAAGAAGGAGTTACAATTCAAAATGAGAATCAAACCCTAGCCTCGATTACCTTTCAAAATCTATTCCGCTTGTATAATAAATTATCTGGCATGACTGGTACTGCTGACACAGAAGCTTATGAATTTCAACAAATTTATGCTTTGGAGGTAGTAGTAATTCCTACCAATGAGACAATGATTAGAGATGATAAAGGTGACTTAGTTTACTTAACTGTGGAAGCTAAATATGTAGCTATTATTGAAGATGTTAAAGACTGCCAAGCTCGTAAACAACCAGTATTAGTTGGTACCACTTCTATTGAGGGTTCTGAATTACTGTCTAAATTACTTACTAAAGATAAAATAACTCATAAAGTTTTAAATGCTAGATTTCATGAACAGGAAGCTAATATTATCATTCAAGCTGGTACACCTGGTGCGATAACCATTGCAACCAATATGGCTGGTCGTGGTACTGATATTGTATTGGGTGGTAATGTTACAGAAAAAATTAAAAATTTAGGTGCTAAACCAGATAAACAAGAAGTAGCTAAATTACGTGAAGAATGGGAACAATTACATGCTTCAGTAATAAATAGTGGCGGTTTGCATATTATTGGTACAGAACGGCATGAATCACGTCGGATTGATAATCAATTGCGAGGTCGATCTGGTCGCCAAGGTGATCCAGGTTCTAGTAGATTTTATCTGTCTTTAAAAGATAATTTAATGCGGATTTTTGCATCAGAACGAGTCTCTAAATTGATGCAAAAAATTGGGATGGAAGAAGATGAAGCAATTGAACATCCTTGGGTAACTAAGGCAATTGAAAATGCTCAACGTAAAGTAGAAGGACGCAACTTTGATATTCGGAAAGAATTGCTTGAATATGATGATATCGCTAACGATCAAAGAAAGATTATTTATGAACAACGCAATGACTTGATGTCTGTTGATTCAATAGAAGATACTATTGATAATATTCGTCATGATATATTGATGAATGTGATAGATGGACATATTTCTCCTCAAAGTTTAGAAGAATTATGGGATGTACCAGGCTTAGAAAATAATCTTGAGAAATCGTTTGGGCAAAAAATGCCAATTGCTAAATGGCTAGAAGAAGATCATGATTTACATGAAGAAACTTTGCGAAATAAAATAGAAGATACTATTATTACTGCTTATAAAGAAAAAGAAAGATTAGCTGGTGTTAATGTAGTACGCCATTTTGAAAAAGCGATAATGTTGCAAATTTTAGATAATTTTTGGAAAGAACATTTAGCCGCAATGGATCATTTACGCCAAGGAATTCATTTAGAAAGTTATGCTCAGAAAAATCCGAAACATGAATATAAACGTAAGGCTTTTGAGCTATTTTCCTCATTATTAGAGAGGATTAAAGTTGAAGTTGTAAGTGTTGTTTCTAAGATTCAAGTTAATACTGAGTCTGATGTAGAAGCAGTGGAAGAACAACGACGGCAACGACAGAATGCACCAAAAATGCAATTTAGACATGCTAAGGTTCCAGGTTTGGCAAATGATATTGCTGATAATGCTCCACCACCAGAAAAAGAAACGGCTCCAACTCAAAAACCATTTGTCCGTAAAGGGCGTAAGATAGGTCGCAATGAAGCTTGTCCTTGTGGTTCAGGTAAGAAATATAAACAATGTCATGGGAAAATAATAGGTTAATTTTAATACCATTTTCCTGATGTATAGTATTTCACGATTCAATTAAAACCTCACCTAATCCCCTCCTTAAAATAAGTAGGGGACGGATGTTACTCTATAATTCATAAACTCACTCCTACGTGAAATTTATTCTTAGGTATATTCTGCGTAATTTCAGTAAGCGTAATAAATTTTAGCGATCCTTAATAAATTTCCGCTGACATATAATCCAGTTGCTTTTACTTTATTTGGGAAAGATAAAAAGTTACGAAAAAAATATAACTTCAATATCTTTAAAACAACATGAACTTATAAATGTTCCAACCAAAACTGATATTTTACAAAAAGTTTGTTGGAGATGGAATTAATGATACTCTGCAAATTGATTTACCATTATCTGACTATTACTTACCATTTTTGTCACAAATTGACCAGTTTGCAAAAGAACAAGGGCAATCAGAACCTTCCATTGAAAAAGATGGAAAATTGCATCAAAAAATTTACTTTACTCGCACCCAAAAAATTGACTAATATTTTATAATGGTTTATCCCAAAGGAATACAACAAGCAATACCAGGTATTATTGGTGGTATGGGGCCTTTAGCTCATACAATTTTTGAACAAATTCTGATTGAACAAAGTACTAAAAGAGGAGTTAAAAGAGATCAAGAACATCCAATTTGGTTGCTTATTAATGCCACAAATATTCCAGACCGTACAGAAAGTTTATTAGGCAATATAGAAAGTTGTGTTCCTTGGCTTATTAAATATGGCAAATTTTTAGAATCAGCTGGTGTCGATTTTTTAGTCATCACTTGCAATACTGCCCATGCTTTTTATGAGCAAATTCAGCCACATCTTAATATTCCATGGATTCATCTTATTGAATGTACCACCGAATTTATTATTAAAAGCCATCCTAATACAAAAAAAATAGGAATTCTTAGTACTGACGGTACATTACGGGCTGAATTATATCATAATAGTTTAATAAAAGCTGGTCTTACTCCTATCTCACTTCAATTAGATTCAGAATTTCAGAAATTAGTTATGGATACCATTTATGATCTTAGTTGGGGGATTAAAGCAACTGGATCACAAATTTCACCATTAGCTCAAAAAAATTTAATAGCCATCGTTGATTATTTAGCCAAACAGGGGGCTGAAATAGTGATTGCGGGATGTAGTGAACTATCAGTTGGGTTTTATGAAACAGAAAATTTAGCTATTCCATGGCTTGATCCATTAGAAGTTATTGCCAATTTAACTCTTGATCTTGCCTCTGGTAATCGTTCTTTACAAGACTATCCCGTTGGATATTCGCCCAATAATTCTGAATTAATATCAGCCAATTCTCTTATTACGAAGTTAAACATGTAGTCCGTCGTATGAAGGATACGTGACTATTATAATAGCAATAAAGTGTTTTCATTTCAAAAACTTATATATAATAATAGTGATCATTGTAGTATTGTATAATGGGCAAGAATCTATACATCAAGCAATGTATAACACAGTTGAAAAAATGGCATCATTGGTTTCATTTAATAAATCGGATACTGTATTAGATTTAGGTTCTGGCGGTGCTGCACGTTATCTTGTTAATACAACTGGTTGTTTTGTCGAGTGTTTAAATTTGAGTGAAGGATAAAATAAACGCAATCGTGAATTAACTTAAAAACAAGGACTTGATTCACAAATTAGATAGATTCACTATCATCTCTTAATTTTTATCGTAATGCTGCAATAAACTTAGGTTTTGAAGAAGTACAAATAATTAACTAAACATTATACCCGTTTGCTTGAAGAAATAAATAATAATTATGCTTCTTTCTTAAAATTATGCGGCAAAGATTACATTAAACATCAACGATATGGTTTGCAACATTGGATAGAAGCAGGAGAAAAACAATATCTTAATTTGGGGGTATTTTACATTTTAGAAAATCAGAATCTATCTAGGAAATACTATAAATATTCAGAATTTTTCATAAATATCTAATTAAGAATTCACCGATACAACCAAACTCGCATCAACGATAATAATTTATCTGAATCAACAGGTTTTGCTAAATAATCATTAGCTCCTGCTTCGATACATTTAGCTCTATCATCTTTCATGGCCTTAGCTGTGAGAGCTATAATTGGTAATTTATTATATTTCACTTGATTACGAATTGCCCGCATAGTTTCATAACCATCCATTTCTGGCATCATTATATCCATTAAAATTACTGCAACATCAGTATGTTGTTCTAATTTAATTAAACCATCTTTACCATTAGTAGCACAAGTTACTTCCATATCATGTTCTTCCAATACAGTTGCTAATGCAAATACATTACGTACATCATCATCAACTATTAATACTTTTTTATGCTTAAGGATAGCTTCTTTATCATGTACCATTTGTAACATATTGCGTTTATCATTAGGTAATTTAGCTTCTATTTGATGCAAAAATAAAGTTGCTTCATCCAATAAACGTTCTGGAGAATTTACTGATTTAATTACTATTTCATCGGAACAACGCATTAACAAAGCTTCTTCCTCTGTGGTCAAATCTCGATCTGCATACACTATTATTGGAGTTTGACAATGAATTCTTTCCTTGTGCATCATTTCTAACAATGTATTGCCAGAACCTTGTTCTATATCTATATCAAGAATAATGCAATCATAAGATACAGTTTGTAAATCTTTAAAAGCTAATTCAATAGTTAATGCTTGTTTTACTTGAATATTTTCCCCAGATACTAATTCCATAATTTTTTGTTGATGTAATTCAATATCGGTAGCCATCAACAAATTTTTTACTGTTCTAGTTAAGAATTGTTCGATTCGTCGAAAAGCATCACTAAGATTTTCCATACTCACTGGTTTAAGTAAGTAACCAATAGCTCCCATTTTTTTTGCATCTATACTATTATCAGAAGCAGACATGAAATGAACTGGAATATGTCTAGTATCAGGATTATCTTTTAATCTTTCCATCACGCCCCAACCATTTAGCTCTGGTAATCCAATGTCTAATATTATTGCACTTGGATTATATTTTTCAGCTAGTTGCAAACCAGTTAAACCATCTTCTGCTAATAAAAATTTAAAGCCTTTATTTTGAGCTAATTCAATGAGAATTTTGGAAAATTTCCGATCATCTTCAATAAATAAAATAGACCTATCTTGTTGGTTTAAATTATCTCTGTCATCTGGTAAATGCGTAGATTTTGGTAAGGATTCTTGTTCTAATTTAGCTATTAGATTAGGCTTATATTCTGTTGTTAATAAAGGAGTATCGTCTAATATAGTGATATTAGAAGCAGTTTTTTCCGGTAAATACAAAGTAAAAGTACTACCAGCACCTTTTTCACTAAATAAGGATAGTTCGCCTTCTAATAATCTAGCTAGTTGCCGAGAAATAGATAAGCCTAAACCAGTACCTCCATAACTACGGCTAGTAGAACCATCTTCTTGTTGGAATGCTTCAAATATAGTTTGCTGTTTATTTTTAGCAATCCCAATACCACTATCAGTCACACTAATTGCAATGGTTTTAGTCAAAGTTAATTTATTACCACCTATATTGCTAGGTATATCAGTTGGACGTTGCACGGTTATTTTGATTTCACCTGCACTGGTAAATTTAACCGCATTGGAAAGCAAATTATTAATAATCTGGGTCACTCGTTGGCTATCAGTTATTAAAATTGGTGGTACATTGTCAGCGATTGTAATATTAAAATTCAAACCTTTATTATCAGCAATTGGTAAGAATTTTTGTTCAATAGTTGTCAATAAATTACTTAGAGATATATTTTCCCATTGTACCTCAATCTTACCAGCTTCCACTTTGGATAAATCTAAAATGTCATTGATAAGAGTTAATAAATCGTTACCAGCACTATTGATAGTTTTGGCATATTCAACCTGTTTTTTGTTCAAATTACCAGTTTTATTGTCTCCCAGTAATTGAGCTAAAATAAGTAAACTATTCAAAGGAGTACGTAATTCGTGTGACATATTAGCTAAAAATTCAGATTTATACTTACTCGCTATTTCCAATTCTTCAGCTTTAAGCACAATAGCGGCTTGAGTTTTTTCCATCTCAACTCTATTTATTTCTAAATCTCTATTTTTATTCTGGATTTCAGTTTTTTGTTGTTCTAAATCTCTAGTTCGTTCTTCAAGTGTTTCGTTAGTTTGTTTTAATTCTTCTTGTTGAGTTTGTAATTCTTCAGATTGAGTTTGTAGTTCCTCTGATTGACTTTGTAGTTCTTCATTAGTTTGCTGCATTTCTTGCTGTTTTTGTTGTAATTCCTCAGCTTGACGTTGGCTTTGTTTTAATAAAATCCGCATTTGATTACGTGATTCTGCGGTATTTAATGCAATACCAATATTGGTCATTACTTGTTCTAAAAATTTACGTTGCAAATCAGTAAATGGTTTGGCAGCACCTAATTCCACAATACCTTTTAAATTGTTTTCATAGAAAAATGGCAATAAAATTACAAATTGAGGTTGGGCATTAGTTAATCCAGAACGGATAATTGGTGGACATTCCTCTGCTGTTTGATTGATAACAATAACTTTTTGTTTTACCGCAACATGGCCGACCAATCCTTCACCAAGCATAAATTTATTTGGTCGTTTATCAATATCTGCATAAGCATAGCTGGCAATAATTTGTAAATATGAATTTTGGTCGGCTTCTTGTAATAAGTACAGCAATCCAACTTGAGCATCAATGTAAGTAGCTAATAATGAAATGATATTATCAGTTAACTTATTTATATCTTGTTCGCCACTCATTTGTTCATTTAAGCTTGCTTGCCCAGTTTTTAACCAATCCTGTGCCATATTTTCTGCTGAAGTTGCGGCTAATTTAGTAGCGGCAGATTGCAATGAATCATGGATTTGGATAAAATCTCCTTGATATTTATCTTGTTGAATATTATCTAATTTACCTTCTGCCAATGCCATAGAATTATTAGTAATATTAGCAATTGTTTGTCGTAAATTAGTTAAAATAGTCTCCAATGCCTGTTTGATTTGAATAAAATCACCACGATATTCAGTTTCTGGTTTTACTTGTAGATTGCCAGTTGCTAAACCTTGAGAAACTCTTACAATATCCTGCATAACTTCTTGAAAATAATTAGCTAATTCTTCAAAAGTCCTACCAATAGTACCGATTTCATCTTTACGAGCTATTATCTTGTTAATATTAGGTAGTTCCATATTGCCTTCACTCAATAATTTAGATGCTTGAGCAATACTGATTAATGGTTTACTAAAAAGGTTGGCTAGATAAATAGCGATGAACAAACCTAATATTACCGTCGATATAATGGTAATAATAATTATTAATCTTGCTGTTTCGGTGGTGGTTTCGATATTATGTTTAGCACTAGTTTCATGCCTTATGGAAGTTGTATGTACTTTATCTAGCAATGAATCAAGTTGGATTATAATGTTCTGATGTTGTTTTTTAATAAGAGTTATTTTATTATCAATTTCAATTAGCCCATTAAATTTAGTCCAGTAATTATTAGCTAATATTATTAACTGATCTTTCTGCACGTTAGTTAATTTAGTATTATTTACGGTTGTTTTAAATTGAGTTACAGAAGTATGTAATTTATTGATATATTTAGTTTCTATCCGTAATAAATAATCTTTTTCATGTCGACGCATGGTTAACATATCAATCAGTAATTTATCATGTTTTAAATCTATAGTTGCAGTTTCGATTGTATGAACATTAATTCTAAATTGTCCAATTATTCCATCATTTTTAAAACCGCGTTCTTCAAATAAATCTATTAAATTAATTAAATTAGTCTCATATTTATTTACGAACTGGTCAACATTTTGGATTTCTATAATATCTATTTCTTCGGTTTCTAATTGTAAAATTTTGGCTATGTAATTATGGATAAAATTTATATAATCTTGTATTTGTTGAATGTATATAGAACGTGCCTTTGTAAAACCAAGTTGTTTATAATTTGCAAAGTAATATCTTTCATTACGTTGAGCCATGAATAAAGCAATCTCAATTTGTTTACCAAGTTCAGATATTTGTCCTTCTACATCAATGAGTTTGGTTATAGTAGTTTGTATATGATTTTGATTATTTAAAGCAACAATACCGACTATGATAGTGAGACTGATTACAATTAAAAAAGAACCAACTAATTTATTGCGTATTTTTAGGTTATTAAACCAATTGAACATATATTTCCTTAAAGTTTTATTTGTATATTTGTGTAATATTAAAATATCATTCTAGTATTAAATTGTTAGGGAAGCAAAGAGACACTTAATCATAGTATTTTAAGATAGGAAAAACAATATTTGGTCATAGGTGTTCAGGATAATTTCAACTAATTAATGTTACGCAGACAGATTACTAACCTCCCCTACTAACTTAGGAGAGGAAGTAATTCTTCCCTCATTGGAGGTAGTGGGATAGATAGCTTTCTGCATAACACCAATTATTAATTGTTAATGAAAGCTAAAATCATTAGTAATTAACCATTCTTCATTCACTAATTCACTAATTCACAATTAAAAGTATATTTTAGATGGGAAAAATTATAATTATTTAGTGGTTTATTGGAAAAATTCTTCCCAAGTGTTGTATAGTACTAAAGGTACATTTTTTAATTGTTCTTGTTTTTCTTGCATCTATATTTTATACGGTTTTTGGTTTTTTTTAAGTTTTTGTACGGCAAAAATTGTATATAAAGTAATTTCTTCAGATTTAATCTCGTCTAAATAATCCTATAATTTGCTAAGATTACGTTTAATAAAATTTAGATAAATCTTTCTTAAT
>JASFYV010000316.1:0-10426 GCA_045046925.1 Candidatus Marithrix sp.
AACGCTAGCTAAATCTCCTGCAAGACGTATTGTTTCTCAATCTAACCATATCTTTGCAGCTGTATTTAAGATGGAACGTTTAAAAATATCTAGTAATCTTAATCATTTTGCCTTGAGGTCTAAACTATATCTTAAAGCTATTAAAACCGCTTTTGACGAACTGCAAATTTTGAAAGCTGCACAAATTTAATTGCCATTAGTTATTTTAATTTCTATATTTATCACACTTTGCGTAACTTCAGATATTAACTGATAAATTAGGTATGGTACCCAAACACACCCACCACACCAAACCCCTAAACCATCTCCAAAACCAACCTTTTAGCTCCACTAAAATCAATCTAGTACCAAATTTAGGAGTGGTAAATATTAATGTTTTAAATAATCATCACTACTCCTTGAAAATTAAGAACTAAATAAACCTGAAAATCCCATAAAAGCTAAAGATAAAATGCCCGCAATGATCATACTCATAGCCGTACCTCTGACTACCTGAGGAATACCTGATAATTCGTTTTCCTCTCGCAAACCTGCCATCAGCACCAATGCTAAAGTAAAACCGCCACCAGCTCCTAACGCAAAAATAATTCCTTCCCAGAAACTGTAACCACGGTTGGTAGAAAAGATTGCAAAACCTAAAATGGCACAGTTAGTAGTGATCAAAGGCAAATAAATACCTAATGCTTTAAATAAAGCTGGGCTGAATTTTTTGATCACCATTTCCACAAATTGGACAGTACTAGCAATTACTACAATGAAGCTTATCAAGCGTAAATAAGGAGCATATATTAGTATATAAGTATTTAAAAACCAAGTACAAATAGCTGTTATCAACATTACAAACATACTAGCTAAACCTAGCCTAAATGCTGTTTCTAGTCTTCCAGAAACTCCAAAAAATGGACATAAACCTAGAAAATAGGAAAATACAAAATTGTTTACCAATAAAGAACTGATAAATATCCAAATTAGATCGTCCATTAAGCAAGTTCCTTAGTAGCTAATTGTTCTACAAGATTATCTTTTTTCTGTTTTAACCAATTGAAAAACAATAAAATTAATCCTAACATAATGAATCCACCTGGTGGCAATAACATCACAACCCACGGTTCAAAATTAGGACCAAATAATGATATGCCAAATAGAGAACCATTGCCTAATATTTCTCGTAAACCACCTAAAATAAGCAATGCAAAGATAAATCCTATCGCTACTCCAAGTGCATCTGCAACAGCTAATCTTACGTTATGTTTAGAAGCAAAAGCTTCTTGTCTACCTAGAATCATACAATTTACTACGATTAATGGCACAAAAGCCCCCAATTCTTTATGCACTATTGGTACAAGAGCTTGTAAGGTATAATCTGCTACAGTTACAAAAGTTGCTATAATTATGATATAACAGGAAATTCGTACTTGTCTAGGAATCAAGTTTCTAAACAGAGATACTAAAGTACTAGAACCTACTAATACAAAAAAAGTTGCTAATCCCATTGCAATTGCATTGATTGCTGAGTTAGTTACTGCTAACATTGGGCATAAGCCTAATACATGTACAAATACTGGATTTTCTTTCCAAATTCCTTTCAAAAATTCATCAGAAGTGGTTGTTGATTGCATTTTTAAATATCTTATTGAGTTATTTATAAATAAAACTACCGAATCAAATGATATTTGTCAACTTATATTTGAGGAAAAATTATAATATTTCAGATAAACATTTTGGCCTAAAGACCTAACATGTTTTGGAAACCTGTCAGGTCTGAGAGCTTTTATTTTTCTGAAATACTATAATTATACAAAGTTATCATTTTAGTATTCTTTAGTTAGCTAATAGTATTATGATATAATGTTTTTTTATTCAATATTATTAATAAGTTTTTACTTATCAAATAACTTAATGTAATTGTTAAGGTTTAACCGTTAAATAGGAATTTATTATGTTAGATTTATTACTTGAACCAACAGCAATGTTTGTGAAAGGTGGAATAAAAGCTTTTCGTAAATCACAGGAACATCATAACCTATTAATCGCTGTTCAAGATCGGATTCGACGTGAAGTTAAATTTAATACAGCTCTTTTGCAAGAATTTATAAAATATGAGAGCAGTGATTCACCTGAAGAACATTTATGTTTAACCTTAATTAAAGCGTTAGAAACAGAAGCTTTTGATGAAATCAATAGAGGAGTATTGCCATTGTCAATGTTCTTTGAACAAGAATCATTAAAAAGTGATTTCCCCAAATGGCCAAAAAAAGAAACAGAACAATATTTTAAATGGATGGAAAATATTATTACCCAATACGATTTATTAGAAAGAATCTATCATAGAATTAAGTTAATCAAAACTTTTGCGGAAGGTAATCGAGTACAAGGAAATATTAGATATATTCAATTTATGCTTATCGGCCTCCAAAAATCAATAGCAAATACCGATATACAATCAATGTCTTAATAATTATTTATAACAATATTTAATAACTTTGATAGTTTATCTAATCGAGAAATATATTTAATTTAGATTCAAAATAATTAGACCTCACATACAATTATGATAAAAAACACTGATGAAGAGCCAACAGTAGACCTCTCTCGTCCAGAATTATATATTAATCGTGAATTAAGTTTATTAGCCTTTCATCACCGAGTTTTAGCTCAGGCTAAAGATGAAAAAATGCCATTGTTAGAACGGTTACGATTTTTATGTATAGCCAGCACTAATTTAGATGAATTTTTTGAAGTTAGAGTAGCTGCTTTAAAACAACAAGTTGTAGTTGGTTCTATTCAAGCTGGTCGAGATAATCTAGCACCACAAGAAGTATTAAATCGTATAAGTGAAATAAGTCACAAATTTGTTGATGATCAATATACTCTTCTCAATGAGCAATTATTACCAGCTTTAAAACAGGAAGCGATCCATTTTTTAAAGCGGGATGAATGGAATAAAATCCAAAGTAAATGGGTGCGAGATTATTTTGATAATGAATTACTACCAATTTTAAGCCCTATTGGTTTAGACCCAGCTCATCCATTCCCACGTATTTTGAATAAAAGTTTAAACTTCATCGTTTCTCTAAAAGGTAAAGATGCGTTTGGGCGAGATAGTGGAATGGCAATTGTACAAGCTCCACGTTCATTGCCAAGAGTTATCCAATTACCAACCGATTTATCTGAATATACATATGGATTTATATTTTTATCTTCTATCATACATTCTTATGTAGAAAGTCTATTTCCGGGCATGACTGTAACAGGTTGTTATCAATTTCGAGTCACTCGCAATAGTGAATTATTTGTGGATGAAGAGGAAGTTGACGATCTATTACGAGCTTTAGAAGGAGAATTACCAGGTCGTCGCTATGGTGATAGTGTACGGCTAGAAGTGGCAGATAACTGTCCAGATAAAATAATTAATTTCTTATTAAAACAATTTAATTTAACCAAGGATGATTTGTATCAAGTAAATGGACCAGTTAATTTAAACCGTTTATTACCTTTGATTGATTTAGTTGATCTGCCAGAATTAAAATATCCAAGTTTTATACCTGGAATTCCATCTCGTTTAGGCAGGGATTTATTTCGTACTATTCGGGAAGACGATATATTATTACACCATCCATTCCAATCATTTACACCAGTAGTAGATTTTTTACGACAAGCAGCTATTGATCCACAAGTATTAGCGATTAAACAAACTTTATATCGTACTAGTTCAGATTCAGTATTGGTTGATTCTTTAGTAAATGCCGCTCGATCTAACAAAGAAGTAACGGTAATTGTTGAACTAAGAGCTAGGTTTGACGAAGAAGCAAATATTCATTTGGCTAATCGTTTACAAGAAGCTGGAGCTCACGTTGTATATGGTGTAGTTGGTTATAAAACCCATGCCAAAATGATAATGGTAGTAAGACGTGAAGGCAAAAAATTACGCCGTTATGTCCATTTAGGTACTGGTAATTATCACGATAGAACCGCACGAGTTTATACAGATTACGGTCTTTTTACCAGCGATAGTAGTATTGGTGAAGATGTACATAATATATTTATGCAACTTACCACACTGGGTAAAAGTGTTAAATTAAAGAAAATGTTGCATTCACCTTTTACTTTACATGATGGATTAATAGAACGGATTGGGAAAGAGGCTAGTGCTGCTGAACAAGGCAAACCGGCACGTATAATAGTTAAAGTAAATGCGTTAACTGAATATAAAATAATTCAAGCTTTATATCAGGCTTCTATTGCTGGGGTTAAAATTGATTTAATTGTGCGTGGTATATGTTGTTTAAAACCGAACGTTCCTGGAATATCTGAAAATATTACTGTGCGTTCTATCATAGGGCGTTTTCTTGAACATACTAGATGTTTTTACTTTTTGAATAACAATGAACCAGAAGTTTTTTGTGCCAGTGCTGATTGGATGACTCGTAATTTATTAAAACGAGTTGAAGAATGTTATCCGATTGAAGATTCTGATATTAAAAAACGAATTATTGAACAAGGTTTGCTGTTATACTTGAAAGATAATACTCAAGCATGGATTTTAGATAACAAAGGTAATTATAGTCATCTAGTTTCTGAAGATGAACCCGTTTCAGCTCAACAGCAATTGTTGAAAAAATTGGCTGAAAAATCTTAAAATTTATTATAGCAATTCTTAATTCTTAACTAATGTTACGCAGAAAGCAACCACCCCCAGCCCTTCCTTATTAATGAGAGGAGAAATTACTAGTTCCTCTCCCTAATTTAGGGGAGGTTAGTAATCTGTCTGTATTCTTAATTAAAAAATTATTTATTTACTATTATGCAATCTATCCAATTGGGAAATGTTATAATTGAGGCAAATAGTTCCTAAAATATATTCTATATTCAGATAGAACAAAGTTAAATTCAGCAACTAATTTTATAAATTATAGGAGAACATAATGAATTTTGTTATTTTTATTTTATTGATAAGTTTAAGTTTTATTACTAATGCTGCTAGTTTTGATTGTCTTAAAGCAAATTTATCTTTAGAAAAATCTATTTGTAATAATCTACAACTTGATGAATTAGATGAACAAATGGGAAAGGTATATCTTAGTTTGCGAAAAATGCTTGGGAAGGATGAAACAACTAAATTAACTCAAAAGCAACGTAATTGGTTAAAACAACGTTTACAAATTTGTTCATCTCAAGATGTAAATTGCTTGATGCAAGTTTATCAAAATCATATTGGTTATTTAAAAACCCAACAATGTGCTAATTTACAATCGGCAATTAATTTGGCTACAAAGGATAAAGTAATTGAACTTGAAGAAATAACTTGTCACTACAAGGATAGTTTACAAATTCAAAACAAAACCAACTTAACTATTACAGGACAAGGTGATGTTTGGATCATTGTTGATAATATTTATACTGATGTGATTACTATCCAAGATTCTCAACGTATATTTCTTAAAAATATTAAAGCTCGCCATAAAAAACCTTTGCCTACTTTTAATTGTGAAGGTGCTGTAATTAATATTATTAACTCTAATTATATCTGGCTTAATCATTGCGAGCTTAATGGTTCTGGAGCTGTTGGGGTGCAAGTGGAAAAATCTACTAATATTATTGTTAATCAATGCTATATTCATCACAATACATTAGCTGCATTTTGGTTAGATAATAGTGACTCTATTGCAATTCATGATAATACCATAACAGAAAATGGTTCTACAATTTATGGATTAACAGCCGGGGACATTAGAATGAACAGTAATATTATTAGTAATAATCAAGGTAGTTTTACTTGGTCGTCACCATTTACCAAAGAAATTATGGGTGAATAAATCCTGAAAATTACTATGCTTGATTTTAGAATATAATAAAGTAATAGATTGATAATGTTTATAAAATAAATATACTTTCCAAGTAGAAGCTATGAAAAAAAAACGTAATCCAATAGTATCCTGTGATATTTGCTTAATAGTATACAATTCAGTATTACTACATATAGAATCCCAAGATATCGTTGCTCAACCTGATGAATCATTACTAAAACTAACTCCAAATGAATTAGCAGCAGCAGCTAGACGCTTATTACCAGTTACAAATAAACGACCTAAAATAGCCTTAGCATTACCCAGTAACGAATTTGTTGCTACCAGCTTACAATTACCAGCTATTGCAGCTCAAAATCTAAAAAATGTAGTTAGTTTACAATTACCTACTTTATTACCTGGCATAACAGAACCATTGTTATTGGCTGTACAAGCTCCAATTTCTGGCGAACAAACCACAGCTTTATGGATACCAGTTAAGCGTGCAAATGAATTATTCCAAGCCTTTGATGAAGAAGGTTTATTTTTGAACTGTATTTTACCACGTTCAGTAATTAGCTTACCATCTACTTCCAATCCTTATCGTTTATGTGATGAAGATGATGGTTCAATTACCTGTTTAGAATGGTCTGATGGAGTAATTCAACATTGGTTAAACACAACTAAATTGGATTGTGATAATGCAGAATTTCAGGAGCAATTAAATGAAAGCTCTAAAGCCTTAAATAAAGATATTGAACAAATTAGAAAGGTTCATATTGATGATTGGGAAAAACAACCCATGCCGTCAAAAAATTCTTATGGCTATGCTGTAATCCCACCTGGGGCAGCAGCTCGTATGGCACAATTTGCTAAGAAAAAGAAACGACAGTATTTAATTGGAGTTGCTCTACTGGCATTTATTGGTATTATTGGTGGAATTTATTTTGCACTTGATTATGAAAAAGGTCTTAAGCAACATTTAGTAGAATTAAAACATCGTACTGATACTGTTAGTCATTTGCGAGCAGAAGTTGGAGAAATAGAGGAATTAATCAGACCGGTTAAAAATTTTCCTCGACAAGAAATAGTAAAGATGCTTGAAGCATTAAATGCACTAATCCCTAAAGATAGTTGGATTACCAGTTTTGATGTTGAGTCTGGAGTTGTTAGATTAGATGGTTTAGGCCCAGACCCTACTCAAATTATAGAAGCATTAACTAAAGAATCTAATTTTATTGAAGTTTCGCAAAGTAAAGATATCGTTAAAAATCGTGGACGTTCAGAACTCAAATTTGGTATAGAATTTAAATTAAAAGGGGTAGATTTAGAGGCTTACCTGACAGAATATTTTTCTGATAGATAAGGTTTTATAATATGGGATTGACTTTGAAATTATCTATGGAGTTCGTTTGAACTCCATAATTTAATTTAAGCAGCTACGGCAGGACTAGGAATAATACTAACAAATTTACGACTTTTTGGACCTTTGACTTCAAACAGAACTACACCATCAGAGGTAGCAAATAATGTATCATCTTTACCTATACCAACATTAACTCCTGGGTGAAATTTAGTCCCACGTTGGCGTACCAAAATATTACCAGATAAAACTTGTTCTCCACCATAACGTTTAATTCCTAAACGCTTAGCTTCTGAATCTCTTCCATTGCGAGTACTACCGCCAGCTTTTTTATGTGCCATAATTTTTCCTTAAATATTGTTAGCTGTGATGCCAGTAATTTTTACATCAGTATAATATTGTCGATGTCCCATACGTTTCATATGGTGCTTACGTCGTTTAAACTTAATAATATGGATTTTTTTAGCACGTCCATGAGCTTCTATAGTTGCAGTCACCTTACCACCATCAACTTTAGGACTGCCAACTTCGATTTTATCACCATTCGCCACTAATAATACTTCGTGAAATTCGATATTATCGCCTTCATTTGCAAGAAGTTTTTCTACTCTAAGAACATCACCTTCTGACACTTTATATTGTTTGCCGCCAGTTTTCATTACAGCGTACATATATCCTCCATTAAAATTTATAAATTCTCAAGAAATTACAACAATATGACTGTAAATTTTTCATTCATTTCATCAAAATTTTCATCTATTGTTGCAATCGTATTAATATTAAGTTTTTTAGCCAGAAATACCAGACAGGAATCTACAAATACTAGATTATGATATTGTGTGGTTAATTCTTTAATCTGATTAAACTCAGAGTTTTCAATGTTATGAACCTCTAATGCTCCCTTGTGTATCCAATCTAAAAAATCTATTTGAGCAGCTTGGTTAAAATCTAATAAATATAAAGTTTCAGTAATTGAAACTTATAGTGGTTATTAACGGCAATTTGTTATTTTTTATAAATTTTATAACACTATTATGATGTCTATCAGCTGCATCAAATAATGCAATAAGAACTCCAGAATCAATAAGCACTTTTTTCATTTTGCTTTAATTTTAGCTTTCAATATCTGTTTCCTATTTACTGATGAATCTGATTTCTTACTAGAATATTTACCGAAATATTTTTGTCCGAGTTCCCAGGGGCTTGGTTTAGACAATTTAATAAGATAATTTTCAACACTTTTACGGATTAATTCAGATTTGGTTACAGTTACGAAAAAAGTTACTTTTCGTGATTTCATTGATATGCCATATCCAATTTTTGAAAAACTTAGGTGTGGCACAATGATGGATAAACTGCTTATCCGATACCAAGTCATCTAGCGGATTTTTGGCTACTTTTCTTAGTGAAAGATTTTTAGATTAAACTACAACTTAACTAATTGCCTTGCCGAATTAATGCATTTATGTGCTGTGGCTATTGTAGTTACAAAAGATTAAGTGATACTATTTTAATCTAATTCTTAGGTCACTGTAACAAGAATGTCATAATGTACCATTCAATCTGTCAAAGTACAATAGTAATTAATTTAGTGATTATTAACAACCCAAGAATATTAGCAGTATTTTGTATATCTTGTTCTAACTTAGAGTCTAATCTTAAGGTAATCATATTCAACCTCCGTAATACACATCGTATTATAAAACATTTATAAAGTCAATTCAATTTTAACCAAACTTTCAAAATGGAGGTATATATCTGTAGTCTTGGTCATAGTAATTCTTAATTCTTAATTAAATTCAAAATAAGTATAAATTACTTATAACGCAATAGTTCGGACAGTTTTTGAAAACTAAGCTTAGTTAAAATTATTACTTATTGAAATTTAAATATTTTGTTATTTTCTTTGGAGTAAAAAATACTTTAATAACAATATATTATAAAAAATATCCGAACTATTGATAGCGTAATTGTGACTTTAATTATAAGAATTAAGGTTTAAATAACTAAAATTCCTTCAGCTTCTAACATTCGTACTAGACGGATTAAAGGTAAACCAATTATAGCTGTTGGATCGGTACCATTCATTTGATCAAGCAATGCTATACCAAAGCCTTCAGATTTGAAACTACCACAGCAATTATAAGGTTTATCTATACTCAGATAATTTTCTATCTGTAGTAATGTTAATGTGCGAAATACTACACTAAAAACTACCACATCAATTTGAGTTTGCTTTTTATCACTATTATAGACACATAAACCAGTGAGAAAATCAACTTGCCTGCCACTGGCTTGAGTTAATTGTTTAACGGCTTGTTCATGGGTACCAGGTTTACCTAAAATAACATTATCAATCACTGCAACTTGATCCGAACCAATTATTAAAGCGTTTGGATAAGCAGAATGGGCTGAATATGCTTTCAGTTTAGATAAGCGTGTAACAAGTTCAGTGGGTGATTCTTTAATTTCTGGTGTTTCATCAACATTAGGAGCATAAGTAGTAAAAGGGATATGCAATCGATTCAAAACATCTTTTCTAAATGGTGAAGTTGATGCTAATATTAAAGGTAATTTTATAGAAGAAAAATGTGATACAGTCATATTTGATATATAATTAGCTAGAAAATTTGACACAAATTGATCATCATTATACCATTATTTATGCTAGAAACTTTACCTGAATGGATTCATTCACAACATCTTGCTGCTAAAAGGCATAATCTAATTGGACAAATTGCAGTTTCTAAACTGTCTCAACGTTTATGTGATAATTTATATAGCAAAGATGGATATGTACAAATTAATTGGCAATTTATTCTTGATAATAAAAAACGGCCAACAATTTCTGGTCAAATTCAAGCCCAGTTACAAATGTTATGTCAACGTTGCTTAACACCGGTAACAACTACAGTTAATGCTAAAATTGCTTTGGTAATTTTTACTGAAGAACCATCAAAATATGAAAAAATACCACCAAATTATGAGTCAATTATACTGCCAAATAAACCAATATTATTATTCACGTTAATAGAAAATGAACTAATTTTAGCTCTACCAATCGTGGCAAGACATGAGATATGTCCAACTAATGAATTCCAATTAGAAGATGAGCAAGCTAACGATATTATTGTTGAGCAAGATAACAATCCATTTAATATGTTAGCAAAATTAAAATAGGGTAACTACCTACCATAGCTATGAAACAACAATAGTAGGAGAAAATAACTTACGTAAAGAGGTGAAGACATTATGGCCTTGCTTTCGAACAGTTAAG